>NZ_AP024854.1:2400000-2704621 GCF_024529955.1 Photobacterium toruni | reverse complement strand
AAAAGATGTCGCAAAATAGAGGCATCATCTATTGATATTCATTTTATTTTAATAAGATAGTTATAAAAATGGATGAGAACCACTGATAATAACAGGGTATAAATGACGTATTTTAATCATTACAAAAACTAATGCCAAGGTGGTATTTTTTTTCATTTTTCAAGAGGTGTAAAATACCTATAATGACGCCCAACGAAACGTGACCGACGCCTTAAATATTCGTGATTAGGCAATGGTTATACATAAAATGCTTAATCTTTAAGGTAAAAAAAATGTCTGTTATCATTACTAAAATTGTTGCTCTTTACACGCCAGTATTCTCTACAATGTACAAAAGCGGTAATATGACTAAGTAACATTTTGCGGTAAGGTCTATCACAGACCGACAGCGAAAAGAATTTAGAGAAAGGCCTTGAATACTCTTCAAGGCCTTTTTTGTTATTAAAAAGAGGTTTTATATCTTAAGTGTTGGATATTGATCTGTTTTGTCACGACACGATGTAATATCTTGAATCAGTAAATAAATATAAATTTTATTTCGGTAGTCTACGAATTAAAGATTTAGATTATTTTTATAAAATGTAATTATTTAGAAGATTTAATAAGTTGTGATGGTGGCGGTTTTTTACTTGCTAATGATCTGCAATATTATCTCGTCCTTATTTAATATATAAAGAGAGATAAGATGAGCGGTATTATTAAATTATCACGCAATACAGCAACAGCACCTTACGATTTAACGGCTACTCAAACTGTTGCGTTCTCGCATTACAATAATATTTCAGCCCAATTACCGATTGATGTTAAAAGTGGAAAAATTGTTGAGGGTGGGATCACTGAACAGGCGACACAATGCCTAAATAATATTAAGGCTATTGTCGAAAGTATTGACCACTCAATGCATGATGTTATCAAAATCAACGTGTATCTGAAAAACATTACTGATCTTGAGTATGTTGATGATGTTTATGCGACGTTTTTTCCTCGTTATTTACCGACTCGTACTGTTATGAGTGTGGCAGCATTACCCATGTTTGATGCATTAATTCAAATGGATGCAGTGATTTCAAATGGTGAAGGATCTGGAACACAAGCACCTTGTGATCTTGTCAAAATTGCTCGAAATACTGCCAATGCCCCAAATTGTGCTATATCGACTCAAACCGTTGCGTTCTCGCATTACAACCATATTTCAGCTCAATTACCGCTTGATCCTAAAACTGGGAATATGATTGCTGGTGGTATAAAAGAGCAAACAGGGCAATGTTTAAAAAATATAAAGAATATTCTCGAAGCGATTGATGTTCCTGCTGATGATATCGTGAAAATTAATATTCATCTTAAAAATTTGGCCGATATTGATGTTGTTAATGAAGTCTATCGTTGTTACTTCCCTGATGCGGGAATTGCACGAACATGTGGCTATATGCCAGCTCGATCAGTGATTGCAGTTGAAGGATTACCAATGGGCGCATTAGTACAGATAGATGCAACTGTTTCTCATGGCGATGGAACACCACCACAAGCGGTTGAAGATCGTCATGGTTTGGTCATAAAAGCAAACAATACCCATAATGCACCTCAAACGTCGTTATCAACTCAAACCGTTGCGTTTTCGCATTACAATAATATTTCTGCACAGTTACCATTAAATACGATGACTGGTGATCTTGTTGACGGTGGTGTGAATGAACAAGCAAGACAATGCTTAACTAATATCAAAGCGATAGTTGAAAGCGTTAATCATGTTATGGATGATATTGTTAAGGTCAATATTCAATTAAAAAATATAGCTGACCTTGATGCCATTAATGATGTTTATACAACATTTTTTAATGATAACCTTCCTGCGAGAACAACGATTGGTGTTGCAGCCATAGCGATGGGTGCTTTAGTGCAAATGGATGCGATTGTATCTAACGGCGAAGGTACTCCACCTGAAGTGTAATAAAAGCGTCGATACAAATGATATTTTGATGATAAAAAGCCATATTTATTTGAATATGGCTTTTTTGTTTATATACCTTACTTGATGTTGAATTATGTGTTTTAAAGTATTGTTAAACCCGTCATGGCTTGAGGGGGAGCCAAGTCTAACCATGGTGACAATAGCCATTTTAGGGTAGAATCCGCGCCTCAAAAGATATTTTAGGGACCGTTTATGCCTCCTAAACTGTCCCTCATTCGTCCTTTATCGCTAATAAACGTCGACATCGGATGAAGTATATTGCAATACCCATGAGTGGTATTTGCCATAGCCACTTAATATGTAAGGAATATTGTAAAATGTACCCATCTGCTCGTTTCTCTGTCGCACCTATGCTGGATTGGACTGATCGTCATTGCCGTTATTTTCATCGTCTAATGAGCAAAGAAGCATTGCTGTATACCGAAATGGTAACAACAGGCGCAATTATTCACGGTAAAGGTGATTTTCTTGCGTATAACGAAGAGGAGCATCCATTAGCATTACAACTTGGTGGTTCAAATTCGGTTGATCTTGCGCGTTGTGCGAAATTAGCGGCTGATCGTGGTTATGATGAGATCAACTTAAATGTTGGTTGTCCGTCTGATCGTGTTCAAAATGGTATGTTTGGTGCTTGTTTAATGGGTGAAGCTGAGCTAGTAGCACAATGTGTTGCTGCAATGCGTGAAGTGGCTGATATTCCCGTGACAGTTAAAACACGTATTGGTATTGATGATCAAGATTCATATGAGTTTTTAACCCATTTTATTCAAACCGTATCAGAAAAAGGCGGTTGTGATAACTTTACTATTCACGCTCGTAAAGCTTGGCTTAAAGGGTTAAGTCCAAAAGAAAACCGTGAAATTCCTGAACTGGATTACCCACGTGTTTACCAATTAAAGCAAGACTTTCCACAGTTAACAATGGCAATTAATGGCGGCATTAAAACCTTTGAAGAAATGGAACAGCACCTTAAATATATGGATGGAGTTATGGTTGGTCGTGAAGCTTATCAAAGCCCTTATTTAATGGCTGAGGTGGATCAGCGTTTATTTGGTAGTGAGCGTCCTGTAATGAAACGTCGTGAAGTGGTTGAGGCAATGTATCCTTATATTGAACGTCAGTTAGCAAATGGATCATATCTTGGTCATATTACACGCCATATGTTAGGTTTATTCCAAAGTATGCCTGGCGCACGTCAATGGCGTCGTCATATTAGTGAAAATGCCCATAAACCAGGGGCTGGTATTGAGGTTGTGCAGCAAGCATTAGCTAAAATTCCCGCTGAGCTGGATGTGTAATAATAGTTTTAATGATTATTCTTGAAGTGGTGGATTTCACTTAGTAGTAGGTGAAATTAACTAACAAATAGTAAACGCCAATTCATTATCGAGTTGGCGTTTTTCTATCTGCATGAAAAATAAAGTAAAATAATTAGCTTAGAGTTGGCGTGAATTGTGCAGTATTGTAAGTAATAATAAGTATAAGGCGGTGGTTTCATTTGGATACCACAGTAATAAAAAAGGATAATCTATGTTTGAGTTCCTGTTTTTAGTTGCTTTCACATTGGTACTGATATTTACCGGTGTTAGTTTAATTGGTGTATTAATTGCGGTTGCGGCAGGTTTTGCAGTAATGGCTGTTGTCGGAATGCTAGGGCTGGTATTTAAATTATTACCGTGGATCATCTTGATAGCATTGGGTATTTGGTTCTTCCGTGAGCGTAATGCCGACAAACAACACCAAGAACGTATGTCTCGTCATCGTCGTTATTAACCGCGATTGATTGCAGTGTTTTAATACCGCATCTGATATAATTTTATGCGATTAATTACATAAAATGATAAGAGCGGAGACTCGGCATGAAAAAAGTGGTGCTTTCACTTGCAGCAGCAATGACGCTAGCAGCAGCCCTTCCAGCACAAGCAGATACTTTACTAGGTGTTAAAGTAGGTGCAGATGCATGGTTTACAAACGCAAAAGTAGCTGGTCAAAAAAGTGATGATACATCAACATCTTACTATGCATCTTTTGAACACTTCATCCCGTTAGTGCCAAACGTAATGGTACGTTACAACAATATTGATACTGGGAATGTGAATTTTGAGCAGAGTGATTTCACCGCTTATTATGAAATTCTTGATAACGATTTAGTTGCATTAGATTTAGGTGTAACAATGACTAAATTTGCTGGTGTGAAAATTCAGCACCAGAACAGCTTTAGTGATTGGCAGCCAACAGTTTATGCTGCTGCTGAGTTAGGTATTCCTGCGACACCATTATCAGTATTTGCTCAAGCTAATGCGGGTAAATTCGATGGTACAAGTTTGTTTGATGGCCAAGCGGGTGTGAAATATACATTAGGTTTAGTGGCTGCAGATCTTAATCTTCGTGCGGGTTACCGTATGATGGATTATGACTTTAAAAAATCAAATACGGGTGATGTTGACCTAGATGGTTGGTTTGCTGGTGTAGAAGTTGATTTTTAATTAACGTCGACATTTATTTTGTGACCCAATTATAAAACCACGATTATTTCGTGGTTTTTTTATTGGCTAAAATCAGGTTTATGTACCATTTTTAAAGGTAAGTAAACTGATTATGTGTGTAATGCACAATGGCAGTATTAGGGAGGAGTAAGTGATGACATTAACAGAATTGAAACACCTATACGCTGACCAAGATCTTGTTGAAGCATTGGTTGAACCATCAATTAATAGTGGCTATATCGTTGAGTTTCGTCATCGTCGCGGTGGTCTAGTGCCTCTAACTGATATTAGTGGTAGTGAACAATGTTACGGTGATATTGATAGTGCTACCCAACAAGCATTTGAAGTTGGTTTTCAACAAGTTAGAATTGCTGACGAATACTAAATCCTGCTGTTATTACTCGATTATAAAGCCAAGTAGTATTGTCACTATTTGGCTTTTTTGTGCGATTAACCTTACAAATGGTTATAAAACATTCTTATCTATTCTTTCTTGTTATTAGTTTAAATAGCTACTCTAACATAACGCAATGAATAGGGATCGTCGTGCTATGTCAATCAACCAACTATCAGCTTTAGCTAGCCCACTTAATGATCAACAAATAGATCAGCTCAAGCTAGCCGCAGCAGAATCATCACCACAACAACTGGCTTGGATCAGTGGCTATTTTTGGGGGTTGAGCCAATCTCAATCATCAACAACGGCATCTGCTCCTGCATCAAACATACTGGCTGCTGCAAAACCCGCCGGTAAATTAACCATTATATATGCTTCACAAACAGGTAATGCGAAAGGTGTCGCCCAAGCGTTACAACAGCAAGCTCAAGCGCAAGATATTGCGGTGAATCTAGTGTCTGCGGGGGATTATAAGGGGAAAAATCTCAGTAAAGAAACCCATGTCATTATTATTGCCTCAACACATGGAGAAGGTGAGGCTCCTGATGATGCGATTGAGTTGCATCAGTTTTTACAATCAAAGAAAGCCCCTAAATTACCAGACTTACATTATGCTGTGATTGGATTAGGTGATTCAAGTTATGAATTTTTCTGCCAAACCGCTAAAGATTTTGATAGCTACTTAGCAAAATTAGGTGCCAAACCGATGCTTGAGCGCCTTGATTGTGATGTTGACTATGAAGCCGTTGCCACAGAATGGCGAACACAAGCATTAGTTAAAACCAAGCAAACATTATCAAATGGTGAAGCGGAAGTTGTTCAGTTACCTGTGGGACAAAATTCAACTGCGGTAGCGACTTATAGTAAGCAAAATCCTTACACAGCGAGCTTATTAGTAAGTCAGAAAATCACCGGTCGCAATTCAGATAAAGATGTACGTCATATTGAAATTGATTTAGAAGGTTCAGGCTTAAACTATCAAGCAGGTGATGCGCTGGGAGTGTGGTTTGAAAATGATCCACAATTAGTTGATGCCATATTAGCGAAACTGGACTTAGATGCAGCAACGGTAGTTGAGGTTGATGGTTGTCACTTATCTATTCGTGATGCATTGATTAGCCATTATGAAATTACTGCATCAAATCCACAATTTGTAACTAAATACGCAGAGCTTTCAAGCAGTAAAAAGTTACAAAAGCTGGTGGCTGATCGTGAAAAACTGCGTGAGTATGCGGCCAATAGCCAAATTATTGATGTGTTAGCGGCAAAGAAAGCGCTATTAACCGCCACACAATTTATCAGTTCATTGCGTCGCTTAACGCCTCGCTTATATTCGATTGCTTCTAGCCAACAAGAAGTAGGTGAAGAGGTACATTTAACCGTTGGTGTGGTTGAATTTTCTCAAGGTGATGAGCAACGTCAAGGTGGCGCATCAAGTTTCTTAGCGCAACGCTTAGAAGAAGGCGATGCTGTAAAGGTGTTTGTTGAAACTAATAATAACTTTAAGTTACCAGCTGATGATAATACGCCTGTGATTATGATTGGTCCGGGAACAGGTATTGCACCGTTCCGTGCTTTTGTGCAAGAGCGTGATAACCGTGAAGCACAAGGTAAAAACTGGTTATTTTTTGGTGATCGAACTTTTACGGAAGATTTTCTGTACCAAGTTGAGTGGCAGAAATATTTAAAAAATGGTGTAGTTGATCAAATAGATGTCGCATTTAGCCGCGATCAAGCGGAGAAAGTCTACGTTCAGCATCGTATCTTAGAACAAGCACCACAAGTGTGGCAATGGTTACAAGAGGGATCACATATTTACGTGTGTGGTGATGCAACCCACATGGCAAAAGATGTTCATCAGGCCTTGTTAACCGTTATTGAGCAACAAGGAAAGCAAACACGCGAGCAAGCCGAGCAGTATCTCAATGAGCTGCGTAAAGACAAACGCTATCAAAGGGATGTGTACTAATGACAGAACAAAAACTATCAGACAATGAGCGTCTAAAACGTCAAAGCAATTTTCTTCGCGGCACGATAGAGCAAGATCTTGATGATCGTATTACTGGCGGATTTAGTGCTGATAACTTTCAATTAATTCGCTTTCATGGCATGTATCAGCAAGATGATCGTGATATTCGTGCTGAGCGCGCCAAGCAAAAATTAGAGCCACTCCAAAATGTGATGTTACGGGCGCGTATGCCGGGAGGCGTGATCACTCCTAAGCAATGGCTTGCGATTGATAAGTTTGCCGATGAGCACACCTCTTATGGCAGCATCCGTTTAACAACTCGTCAAACGTTTCAGTTTCATGGTGTACTAAAACCTAATATTAAGCTGATGCACCAAACGCTAAATAAAATTGGCATTGATTCGATTGCAACAGCCGGAGATGTTAACCGTAACGTACTGTGTACCACCAATCCTGTTGAATCAGAATTACATCAACAAGCGTATGAGTGGGCAAAAAAAATCAGTGAACATTTGCTACCAAAAACTCGCGCTTATGCGGAAATTTGGCTCGACGGTGAAAAGTTAGAGACAACCGATGAAGAGCCAATTTTAGGCAGTAATTACCTGCCGCGTAAGTTTAAAACTACAGTGGTTATTCCGCCGCAAAATGATGTTGATGTTCATGCTAATGATCTTAACTTTATTGCGATTGCAGATAACGGTCAGTTAGTTGGTTTTAATGTCTTAGTTGGTGGTGGTCTGGCAATGACTCACGGTGATCATTCAACTTATCCTCGTCGCGCAGATGATTTTGGTTTTATTCCATTAGAGAAAACATTAGATATTGCCGCAGCGGTAGTGACTACTCAACGTGATTGGGGTAATCGCTCCAACCGTAAAAATGCCAAGACTAAATACACCTTAGATCGTGTAGGCAGTGATGTATTTAAAGCGGAAGTTGAAAAACGTGCAGGGATTAAATTTGAACACAGTCGGCCGTATGAATTTACCGATCGTGGTGATCGTATTGGTTGGGTAGAAGGTATTGATGGTAAGCATCATTTAGCATTGTTTATTGAAAATGGTCGTTTATTAGATACACCTAACAAACCGCTTAAAACAGGTATGGCAGCAATAGCTAAGGTGCATGGCGGTGATTTTAGAATGACAGCTAACCAAAATGTAATTGTTGCCGGAGTGTTGGAAAAAGAGAAAGGCAGGATCGAGAAGATCGCACGCGATCATGGTTTGATGGATGATAGTGTTAGTGAACAGCGAAAAAATGCAATGGCGTGTGTGTCATTGCCAACCTGTCCATTAGCGATGGCAGAGGCAGAGCGTTTTCTACCTGAATTTGTGACTGATGTTGAAGCTATTTTAGAAAAACATGGCTTAGATAATGATGAAAATATCATTCTTCGTGTCACGGGGTGTCCAAACGGTTGTGGCCGCGCGATGTTGGCTGAAATTGGCCTCGTAGGTAAAGCGCCTGGGCGTTATAACTTACATTTAGGTGGTAATCGAAATGGTACACGGGTGCCGAAAATGTACCGTGAAAATATAACAGTCGCTCAAATTATGGATGAAATGGATAGTTTAGTCGAACGTTGGGCAACGGAGCGTCAACAGGATGAAGGCTTTGGTGATTTCACCATTCGTGCTGGAATTATTGATGAAGTAAAAATATCAATGAGGGATTTTTATGCTTAAATTTCAATTGGCTGAGTTGCTTGAGTTACCAAAAGTGAGTCAGATTATTCAATTAGCTGAAATTAATGCCTCATTAGAAAATATGACAGCTCAACAGCGGGTGCAGTGGGCACTTGATAATCTTGATGGTGAGTTTGCATTAGCATCTAGCTTTGGGATTCAATCAGCACTAATGCTGCATTTAGTTACGACAGTAAAGCCTGATATTGCTGTAATATTAACTGATACGGGATATTTATTTACCGAAACGTATCAATTTATTGATAGCTTAACTGAACGGTTGAATCTAAATCTACATATTTACCGAGCCCAACACAGCGCAGCATGGCAAGAAGCCCGTTATGGTCAGTTGTGGTTGCAAGGTGTAGAGGGTATTAAGCAATATAATCAGTTAAATAAAGTTGAGCCAATGCGACGGGCATTAAATGAGCTTAATGTGAGCACGTGGTTTTCGGGACTACGTCGTGAGCAAGCCGATTCACGAGCCACTTTACCAGTATTGGCGATTCAAAATGGTCGCTTTAAATTTTTACCTGTTATTGATTGGACTAATGATGATATTGACACTTACTTGCAGCAACATCAGTTGCCTTACCACCCGTTAAAACAGCATGATTATTTGTCTGTAGGTGATATTCATACCACAGTGAAATGGCAGCCGGGAATGACAGAGCAAGAGACGCGCTTTTTTGGTTTGAAACGCGAATGTGGTTTGCATGAAGACAATGACACCGAATCACAAGGTTCAGGTATTTAGTTCTGTTTTATATTGAGCTTATAAATAAAAACAAGGCAGCGTATCGACGCTGCCTTGTGGGTTATTCAGACAGTGAATAAGATTATTTTGCTGCAGTAGCAGGAGCCCATACTTTATCTAACGCGCCTAAAAGTGCATTACTTGCACCTTGTTGGCCTAAGAATTGGGTAATGACGGGAATAAACTTATTGATCATCGCAGGATCCATACCAAGAACTGAGAACACTTTATCAATGTTAGCTTGGTTGCTAAGTAGCTGACCAAGTCCCATTGGTAATGAGTCCGTTAATTTTTCAGCACCAGGGATTAATTTGGCAAGTTCACTACCTTGTGGACCAGAAAGTTGGCTTGCTGCCATTCCAAGTAATGCGCCAGCACCACCGGCTGCTTGTTCAGGTTTAACACCGAGTTCAGAAATAAGGGTTTTTGTTAGTGGGTTTTGGGCCACTTGGCTAACCACTTGATCGGCACTTTCGCCACCGAAAATATCAGACAGGCTAAAAGCGTAACTCATGGTGCTTGATGATAGCAATGCAACTGCTGCAACAGTCGTTAGGATACGACGTTTTTTCATTGGGAGACTCCTTAGTAAAGATTAATACCGAAGTCTTTTAAATCAGAAATTGACTTGGGTATGTCAATCCTAGTGAAGATTTGTCTTGTTGCAATGATTTTTTATTATTGGCATAACCTAGAGGTATAAAAAAACGGCGCTTTAAGCGCCGTTGATTTATATGTTCAGCTTACGATATTAAAGAATATCTAGTAGCTCAACTTCAAATACTAGTGCAGCATACGGAGGAATTGCAGCACCTGCGCCGCGCTCACCGTAAGCAAGGTTTTGTGGAATAGATAGTTTCCACTTAGAACCTACAGGCATCATTTGAAGTGCTTCAACCCAACCAGCGATAACGCCAGTTACAGGGAATTCTGCAGGTTGACCACGAGATACAGAGCTGTCAAAAACAGTGCCATCTGTTAGCATACCGTGGTAGTGCACACGTACTTGCTTGTCAGAAGTTGGGATTTCGCCGTTACCTTCAACTAGAACTTCGTATTGAAGGCCAGAATCAGTTACTGTAACTTCTGCACGTTGTGCATTTTCAGCTAGGAATGCTTCGCCATCAGCAGCTGCTAATTTAGCTTGCTCTTGACGTGCAGCGTCTGCTGCTGTGTGAAGTTCACGTAGTGCATTGTTGATTTCATCAACTTCGATTTCTGGCATTTCACCAGCTAGAGAAGTTGCGATACCTTGAGCAATTGCTGCTACGTTTAGGCCTTCAAGACCGCTTTGTGCTAGTTGTTGACCCATTTGTAGACCAATACCGTAGCTTGCTTTAGTCTCAACTGTATCTAGTTTAACGTCAGACATTATTGTCATCTCTTAATGTAGAATGAATTAAAGTGGGCAGGATAACAGTTTAGCCCCTATCGGGTAAATGTTTGTAACCAATATTCGCTAATTGCGTGACATATGAAGCTTTGGAGTGCTGTATATGGGAAAGGTAAATCGTCGTTCAAATAAAAGAAACGGTAACCGCCAACCGCCAGTGAAATTAAACATGAGCGTGGTAAAGGCAAAGTGTCGTGAGCGTATATCTGGCGTATATCAGATATGGCAGCGTTTCCCTAGATTTCATCGTTGGGCATTACTTTTTGTCGTACCCGTTTTTATTGGTGCGTTAATCTTGCCATCAGCGAAGGATCTAGAAGGCGGTGCTGGAAGTATACCTATGCGTCGTGATATCGAATTAAATCTCGGTAATAGTGATGTTGCGAGTCAGGTAAGTTCTGGGCCGAATATTCAGGCAGAAAATAACCCTGATGGAAATGGTAAACAAAATACGCTTAAACGTACTGATGTGGTATTAGATAGTGCTGATATCAAAGAAGATACCGGCATGAAAGCCGATGGTGGTATGGAAGATAGTGGTCCTGCTCCTGAGCGTAAACCAATGACATCCAAAATTTATCCAATTAATGGTGGTAAAGTCTACACTATTGATACGACAACACATAAGCCAGTGGTGGTATCACAAATAACTAAGCCTCAAACACAAACGGCAGCAGTGGCAGTTAAACAATCAGTAGGTGTTGCAGGTCAGTGGTATAGCTCTAAAGTGCCAGCAGGTGAAACGTTAGCGAATATTTTTCGTGATAAAGGATTACCGCTAGGGGATCTTTATGCCATGGTTAATATTGAAGGGGCGGGAAAACCTATTAGTCGTATTCAAGCAGGACAAACATTACGCTATCGTCAAAATAGCCAAGGTAAGATTGATGGCTTACAAATTCAAGGCAATGGTATTTCTGTTTCGTATGCAAGAAATGCTAGTGGTCGGTTCTATCGTCAATAAAACACCGGCTCTTGACGCCTAAAGCAACCAGCCGCCAGTGCTAAACTCGCGGCTGGTTTTTTATGTGTTAAATTTTCTCCTCTGGATGAGGAGTGAGTACATTTTGGGGCGGACGGTAGAGCTTGGGCCATGGTGCCATTGGAATAATGATCAGTAGAATCCCTAATCCAGTGAGCAGATCGGGAATCTCGTTAAACCATAAATAACCAAATACTGCGACAAAAATTAGCCCTGAATATTCTGCAAGTCCAATCTTATATGTTTCACTTTGGCGGTAAGCTGCAACACAACATCCTTGATAACCTAATGTGAATAATGCACTTGCAGCAATTAATAACCATTGTTTTAGCGGTAAGGGTTGCCAATATTGGTAAGCTAATAGGCTTGATATGGGTAACGATAAAATACCCGTCCAAAAAAGGGTACTAATTATCGGTTGTTGTGGTGGTAATTTACGTACTAATACATTGTATAACGCCAATGTTGAGGCTGTACCTAATGCCGCAAATGCAGCCCAATGAAATTGATCTGGGCGTAATACGATTATGATTCCAACAAAGCCTATTGCGGTTGCGACTACTTTTTCTTTATTTGGTCGTTCACCTAACACTAGCATCGATAGTGGTAACATTAGTAATGGCGCGGCATAAAACAAAGCGTTGGCGGTTGCTAATGGCAGGTAAGTGAGTGCAATTAATAATAAGCCACTGCCGACTAACACGAGGTGAGCACGGATTGCATTGATTTTCCAATGGCCGATATCACGCTGAGCGGAGGGTAATCGTAGCCATAATGGCATAATGAGGATCACACTTAATAATTGGCGAATAAACATGTACTGAAATGCTGACACGCTACCATCTAATAATTTTACAGCCACATCAGACAGTGATGACGATAAATTACCGCAAATTAAAATAGCAATACCGATTGAAACCGCAGACCAACGCATTACTTTAAATCTTGTAATAACTGCATATCAATATGAGGTATACCATCTTCAAGATACATCTCTGAGGTTTGGGTGAAACCATGAGATTGATAGAACGCCACTAAATATTGTTGAGCACCAATTTCAATTAACTGTTGTGGCCAAATGGTCTCAGCATGGGCTAATCCTTGGCGTAATAATTGATGACCTAAACCGTGTTTTCGTTGGTTTGGTGTTACCACTACTCGTCCAATACTGACATTATCATAAGTAACGCCAGGGGCTAATAAACGTAAATAGGCAACGAGTTCATTATTTACGTAACCCAGTAAATGGAATACATTTGGAGCGCGATCGTGATCATCAAGATCGAGGTAAACGCAATTTTGTTCAACGCAAAAAATCTCTGAGCGTAGTTTTAATAGATCATAGAGCTGGTGGGTTGTTAATTCATTAAAGGGTAAGCATTGCCATGTCGTCATGGTTAACATCCTATGTTTAATATAATGCAGGTAGTGTACCGATTTACGTCAAAAATGAAGTTAACAAAGGTTAATTTTTAGGATTAATTTCGTCACTTATAAGCCGTTTTTTTATTCGACTTAAACTAATGGAAGTAATGCCTAAATAAGAGGCCAATTGGTAATCGGTAATACGTCCAACTAACTCGGGAAAATGTTCACTAAACAATTGCAACCGTTGCTTCGGCGTGTGCATGAGCATAAAACGCTCTTTGTGTTCTTTATGCAGTAATTGACGTTCTAATAACGTTTGGTATAACGGATGTTGTTGCTGACGCCATTGCTGAAACAGAGCAATTGGTAGCATGATTAATTGGCTGGCAGATAATGTTTCTAATAAATAGGCTGAAGGTGCGTCATTAATTAAGCTTTCAAAACCAATGATCACATCTTGATCCCAATAGAATTCTTTACTGAACTGTTTACCTTGCTCTGTTAAATAACACGCATGGCACAAGCCGTTTAATAAGAAGTAGCAATGGGTTTGAGTTTGTCCTTGGTGTAATAAAATATGACGCGTTGGAAGATCCAGCGGTTCAGCAACGGCGATTACATCATTAATAGTGGCGGCATCAGCACCTAGTTGGGCTAAGAAAGCCGTTAATTCAGTATGAGTATTAGAAGGCATAAGCGAGTTAACGTGTAAAAGAATGAGAGTGGCAGTGTATCAAAAAAATACCGCAACCAAGGCTGCGGTATATAGATATTTTATGGTGAGGATTATTTACCTGTTTGAAGATCTAATTGATAAATAGCAAACCCACCTGGCGTTGTATTAACTTGCTGCATTGGATATTGGCCTTTATCCTTAATAAACTGTGCTGCTTTATCACTGTTTGCTGTTTCAAATTGAATGTTCAACTTCTTATCACTTTTCAGTGGTGTGAAGTGCCAGTTATTATCTGCACTTGGAACAACTTGACCTTTTTGTTTGCTCACACGACTAATGTAATCTGATAACACAGTGCGGTTTTCATCAGGTGAGGCAAAGGCAACAAATGCTTCACCAGTACCTGCAAACTTACCACTGTACGCGCGGTAATTATTGGTCGCAATTAAGAACGTCTGTTCTAAATCAATCGGTTTGCCATTAAAACTTAAGTCTTTAATACGATTTGCGGTTGGATTAATGAGCTTACAATCACCGTCGTATTTTGCGGGCTGTGAAATATCAATGTTGTATTTCACGCCATCAATAACATCGAAATTGTAAGTACGAAAACCATTCCAGTTAATTAGTCCTTGTGGTTTCTCACTGTTAATATCTATTTGATTAAACTGTGCCGCTGAACATTCTAGCCATTCTTGAACATCTTTACCTTTTACCTTCATCGCAACTAGCGAATTCGGGTACAAATATAAATCAGCCGCATTACGGAAAGTTAATTGTCCTGCTTCAACTTCGGTGTAGTTACCTGCGTCATTTCCACGACCGCCAGCTTTAAATGGTGCTGCTGCTGATAATACTGGCAGACCATCAAGATCAGGATCGCCTTGAATAAAGCGTTCAACGTAATCTTTTTGTGCAAGGTTGACGATTTGTACCGTTGGATCGTCTTGTACCAACGCAAGGTAGCTGTACATTACATCACTTGCTTTACCAATTGGCTGATTAACAAAATCACGGGTCGCGTTATGATCAATTTTTACTGCAGCGACTAATTTTGGATCCGCTTTGATTAATGATTTTTGGTTAGCTTTATCAAAGATTGGACGCGCTTCAGTTTGAGCTGAGGTTACTTTCCAGCTATTACCGTCTTTATCTAATACTAAATCCATAATACCGACATGATCACCCCAGCGACCAGGCATTACTGCAGGAATTCCATTGATGGTGCCTTTTTCAATATCAGCCCCTGGAAGGTTAGCAAAATCTTTACTTGGGAATACCGCATGTGAGTGACCAAATGCGATTGCATCAATCCCTTTAACTTGAGTCAGGAAATAGACCGAGTTTTCTGCACCAACTTTATATGGATCAGCTGAAACGCCAGAGTGTGGAATAGCGATAATAATATCGGCACCTTCCGCTTTCATTTGAGGAATGAATTTCTCTGCGGTCTGCTTAATATCTTTGGCTTCTACTTTACCTTCAAGGTTGTTTTTATCCCACACCATAATTTGTGGCGGTACAAAGCCGATGTAACCAATTTTTAGTTTTTGGTTGTTACCATCGTTATCTTTAAAGGAGTAATCTTTAATAAGGTAAGGTGTAAATAAGTTTTTACCCGTTTTTAAATCATAAACATTAGCATTGATATAGGGGAAATTTGCTCCTTCGATACTGGTATCAAGGAACTCAAGCCCATAGTTAAATTCGTGGTTACCAATATTACCTACCGCATAACCTAATTGGTTCATTACTTTATAGACTGGGTGCACTTCGCCTTTTTTAATGCCTTTAGCTGCCATATAGTCACCCATCGGACTACCTTGCAATAAATCTCCATTATCAACCAATACACTGTTAATAACTTCTGCGCGGGCCTTTTCAACCAAAGTTGCTGTACGTACTAAGCCTGTTTTCTCTGTTGGCTTATCTTTGTAGTAATCGTAGTCCATTACATTTGTATGGATATCTGTTGTTTCAAGAATACGTAATTTAATCGTTTCTGCATTTGCAGGACCTGCTAGTAATAACAGTCCGCCTAAGACAGCGATTGATAAAGGCTTAACAGATAGCATCATGTGTTTCTCCAAAGGGTAGGTAAGGAAAGCGCGCCTAAAATAACAAATATTATGCACTTACTATCAGTATCCATCACATAATTGTGCTTTAACTCTCATTTTTATATTCAGAATCATTATTAAGCGGTGAAATAATCACAATATTTACGCTAAAACGAAATGTGGTTGATTAAATTAAGAAAGAAAAAGCATAACTTAGGTTCAAAGTGATATTTGAATATCCTCCATTTTGTTTACTGCTAGTGATTTATGTTTTGTTTGTATTTATTTGCGGTTGATCATTCTATGAAGTTGTTAAATTAGAATTGTTGAATTAGTAACCAAACTTTTTGATATAAAAAATGAAACTTTAGACTTTCAAGTAATATTACAAGCTCTCTATAGTGGTTACAGAGTTCAAGGAGAGTAAACAATGGATTATTTACCAATATTTGCGGATTTAAAGCGTCGACCATGTTTGGTTGTCGGTGGTGGTAATAGCGCATGGCGAAAAACACAGATGTTATTAAAAGCTGGCGCTGATGTAGGGGTTATAGCACCTAAACTTAATGCTGATTTTACAGCAGCTATTGCCGCTAATCAGATCCGCTTTGTTGGTAACGATTTTTCAGCGACTGATCTTGAAGGTATTTTTTTAGCTATTGCAGCAACGCCACATAAGGCGCTGAATGCACTGGTTTACCAATCGGCTAATCAACGCCAAGTATTAGTCAATGTAGTGGATGATACCCAACGTTGTAGTTTTATTGTGCCCTCTATTATTGATCGTTCTCCTATTATTGTTGCGATTTCTTCCTCTGGAAAAGCACCTGTTCTTGCACGCTTATTACGCCAAAAGCTAGAGGCTACTCTGCCACAGCATTTAGGAAAAATGGCGACGCTTGCAGGTGATTTTCGAGATTATCTTACGACTAAAATGTCTTCTTTTTCTGGGCGACGTGCTTTTTGGGAGCAAGCATTTAATGGTCGTTTTGCCGATTTAGTTGCTGTCGGTCGTCACAGTGAAGCACAACAGGCATTACATCAACAATTACAACAGCACACGCCACCTGTTGGTCAAGTTGCGTTAATTGGTGCCGGTCCTGGTGATGCGGGGTTATTAACTTTACGTGGATTGCAATTAATGCAGCAAGCAGATGTGGTGTTGTATGACTACCTTGTCTCTGATGATGTGATGGCGTTGGTTCGTCGTGATGCAGAGCTTGTTTGTGTTGGTAAAAAAGCCGGTTTTCATAGTGTTCCGCAACAGCAAATTAATCAGTTGATTGTTGAATATGCTCAACAAGGTAAACGTGTTGTCAGACTGAAAGGTGGTGATCCATTTGTGTTTGGGCGTGGTGCTGAAGAATTAGAAGTGCTAGCAGAAGCGGGTATTGATTTTCAAGTCGTACCGGGCATTACCGCAGCTGCTGGCGCCACCGCTTATGCTGGCATTCCATTAACTCATCGCGATTACGCGCAAACAGCAATGTTTATTACAGGTCATTTAAAACCTGATGGTAAGCAGCTCGATTGGTCAACCTTAGCCCGTGGTAATCAAACCTTAGTCATTTATATGGGGTTAATGAAATCGAGCCATATTCAGCAGCAGTTGTTACAACATGGACGTGCCGCTAAAACGCCTATCGCCATCATTGAGCGCGGTACACAAGCCACTCAAAAAGTATTAACCGGACAATTAGATCAACTTGCCGATTTAGCACAGCATGCTGCTTCGCCATCGTTAATTGTGGTCGGTGAAGTCGTCAAGTTGTCACATAAATTAGCTTGGTTCACAACAAAGGAACAGTTACAGCCGCAACCTGAAGCGGCAGTGAAACTGGCATAACATGGAGAGAGTGATGGACCCGAAACGTTTAACCCACCTCAAGCAACTCGAAGCAGAAAGTATTCATATTTTGCGTGAAGTCGCCGCTGAGTTTGATAATCCTGTAATGATGTATTCGATTGGTAAAGATTCATCAGTGATGTTGCATTTAGCTCGTAAGGCTTTTTATCCTGGAAAAATACCGTTTCCGCTATTGCATGTTGATACCACTTGGAAGTTTCGTGAAATGATTGAGTTTCGTGATCGTACCGCTAAGAAATACGGTTTTGATTTATTAGTCCATCAAAATCCAGAGGGGATCGCGATGGGAGTTGGGCCATTTACCCATGGTTCGTCAAAGCATACCGATATCATGAAAACTCAAGGCCTAAAACAAGCACTCGATAAATATGGTTTTGATGCCGCATTTGGTGGCGCTCGCCGTGATGAAGAAAAGTCGCGAGCCAAAGAGCGTGTGTATTCTTTCCGTGATAAAAACCATAGTTGGGATCCTAAAAATCAGCGCCCTGAATTATGGAAAACCTATAACGGTCAGATTAATAAAGGCGAGAGTATTCGCGTGTTCCCGTTATCCAATTGGACTGAGCTTGATATTTGGCAATATATATTCTTAGAACAAATTGAAATTGTGCCACTGTACCTATCCCAAGTACGGCCAGTTGTAGAGCGTGATGGCATGCTAATTATGGTAGATGATGAACGTTTAGAGTTACAACCAGGCGAAACCATTGAGCAAAAAAGTGTCCGGTTTAGAACCTTAGGATGTTACCCATTAACAGGAGCGGTGGAATCAACGGCTGATACTTTGCCGGGAATTATTGAAGAAATGCTGGTGGCTACTTCCAGTGAACGTCAAGGGCGGGCTATCGATCATGACCAATCTGGCTCAATGGAATTGAAAAAACGCCAGGGTTATTTCTAAGGAGAGATAAATGAACAGTGTCATAGAACAACAGGTGGCAGAACTGGGTATCGAAGCTTACCTTGATCAACACCATAATAAATCGCTGCTACGGTTTTTAACCTGTGGCTCCGTTGATGATGGCAAAAGTACCCTCATTGGTCGCCTATTACATGACTCGCATCAGATTTATGAAGATCAACTTGCGGCTATCCATACTGACAGTCAAAAAGTCGGTACCACAGGCGATAAACCAGACTTAGCCTTATTAGTCGATGGTTTACAAGCAGAGCGTGAGCAAGGGATCACCATTGATGTTGCTTACCGTTATTTCTCAACCAAAGCACGTAAGTTCATTATTGCCGATACACCAGGGCATGAGCAATACACTCGTAATATGGCAACAGGCGCATCGACGTGTGATGTTGCGGTTATTTTGATTGATGCACGTAAAGGCGTGTTAGATCAAACCCGTCGTCATTCTTATATTGCCAGCCTATTAGGTATTCGCCAGTTTATTGTGGCGGTAAATAAAATGGATTTAGTTGATTTTGGCCAAGCGCGTTTTGAAGAAATTCAGCAGCAATACCTTCAATTCTCAAAAAAGCTTAATCCTAAGATCAATATTCAAGTGTTGCCACTATCGGCATTAGAAGGCGATAACGTTGTTAGCCAAAGTGCCAAGATGGCGTGGTATCAGGGGAAGCCGTTATTGACCTTATTAGAACAGGTAGATTTATTATCTGGTGAAACCTCGTCAGCGTTACGTTTTCCGATTCAATATGTAAATCGCCCTAATCTTGATTTTCGAGGTTTTGCTGGCACATTAGCTTCCGGCGAAATTCATGTAGGACAGCGTGTAACCGCATTACCTTCAGGAAAAACATCCACAGTTGAGCGTATTGTTACTTTTGATGGTGATTTGGAGACCGTAGCTCAAGGGCAAGCAATTACCGTTACCTTAGCGGATGAAATTGATATTAGCCGTGGTGATACTTTGATTGCAGCCGAAGACGAAGTGCCATTAAGTAATAATGTACTGGCTGATATCGTGTGGATGGGGGAGACCGCACTCGCGACTGGGCGTCAGTATGATATTAAAGTAGCAGGTAAAAAAACCTTAGGTAGTGTGAGTGCAATACGTCATCAAGTTGATATTAATAGTCTTGATACTTTTGCTACCGAGACGCTACCACTTAACGGTATTGGTTTGTGTGAAGTGAACCTTCACGATGCGATAGCGGTAGATAGCTATCAGACCTGCAAAGATACTGGCGGATTTATCATTATCGATCGTTTAACCAATGTCACCGTTGGTGCTGGTTTAGTCCGTGAAGCACTCGCCGATCAGCAAAGTAGTCGTTATTCAGCGTTTGAAGTTGAATTTAACGCGCTCGTTCGTAAGCATTTCCCACATTGGGATACCAAAGATATTGGTCAATTATTGGAGTAACGTGAATGAGCTGGGAACAAGCTACTGTGCTGGCAATGCTAGTAGTGATTATTCTCTGCTTGCTCACCACGAAGATTAAACCCGCGTATTTATTTGCTGGCAGTGCGTTTATTGGTTTTCAATCAAACTTAATTGAATTACCCGCCATTGCCGCAAATTTTACCAACCCGTCGTTATTAACTTTAGTGTTATTGATTTTAGTATCGATAGCACTTGAAAAAACGCGCTTGATAAGTTGGGTTGGGCGGCAAATTTCACAAGGTGGTCATAGTTCGGTTGTGGCAAAGCTTGGAATATCAACCGCGTTATTATCTTCATTTACTAATAATACTGCGGTAGTGGTGTCGTTAATTGGAGCAATAAAACGTAATCAGCGTCATGCTCCTTCTAAATTATTACTGCCTTTATCTTACGCCGCTATTTTAGGAGGGACACTGACCCTTATTGGAACATCGACCAACCTTATTATTAATAGTTTTGTGGAAGATGTTGGCTTACCGAGTCTGGGCTTTTTTGCACCGACCATGATTGGCTTAGCAGTATTAGTGATCGGCTTAATAATTTTAATACCCTTGAGTTATTTCTTACCTGATAACGACGATCATAGCGAAGAACAACTGCCTTATTTTTTAGAAGCGCGTGTGAAAAGTGATTCAGCGTTGATAGGAAAAACGGTCGCAGAAAATGGATTGAGAGCATTACGACGGTTATTTTTAGCTGAATTAATTCGTGATGGTAAAACGATTGCACCGGTTTGTCCTGATACACACTTACAAGCAGGTGATCGGTTATTGTTTTGTGGTGATATTGAAAGTGTCACCACCTTACAAGAAATAGAAGGGCTGCATTTATTTGGTCAACACCATCTTAATGGTCAATCAATGATGGAGGTGGTGGTTAGTCATTCAGCTGCTATTTGTGGACGAACATTAAAAAGTACTCAATTTCGTGAAAATTTTGATGCAGTCGTAGTTGCTATTCGCCGTGGTCATGAAAGATTAGCAGGAGGCTTGGGTAATATTGAATTACGAGCCGGTGATACCTTAGTAATCGTACCGGGGAAATTGTTTAATCAAAAGCAAGCTATGCTTGAACGTGAGTTTGTGTTGGTTAATGGTCTTGATTCAAGTGCGCGGTTAGATAGCTATCGCAGTACAACAGTATTAGTCGGCTTTTTAAGTATCATTATCTTAGCGTTAGCTGGTTGGTTGCCATTAATTAAGGGATTAGCTGTTTATTTGTTGTTGCTGGTGGTTATGGGGATTATTTCCTTTGGTGAGCTTCGACGTCGATTTCCAATTGATATTGTAGTTATTGTTGGATCTGCATTAACGCTGGCACAATTAATGATAACCAGTGGCTTATCGCAGTATATGGGGCAGGTACTTATTTCCGCATTTAATGGCTGGGGAGTATATGGTGGTTTAATTGCGGTTTACTTACTGACATTGGTTTTGACAGAATTGATCACCAATAATGCAGCCGCAGCATTGGCTTTTCCAATAAGTTATAGCTTAGCGCTTGGGTATGGTGTCGATCCAATGCCGTTCATTATGGCTGTACTCTTTGGTGCGAGTGCGAGTTTTATTTCTCCTTATGGCTATCAAACCAATCTATTGGTGTATAGCGTTGGCAATTATAAAATTAGAGATTATCTAAAACTGGGGTTACCACTTTCAATTGTGTATTCCACTGTAGTGTTGATCTTGATCCCATTCGTCTTTCCTTTTAACTAAATTAACAATGGAACATGTTATGAATACGACAACGAAGTCCCATGACGATAACAATAATATTATCTGGCATAGTTATAGTGTGACTAAAGAGCAGCGAGGACAGCAAAAGCAACAGCAGCCTTGTGTATTATGGTTTACAGGATTGAGTGGTGCGGGTAAATCGACGATTGCCGGCGCGTTAGAACATAGATTACTGGCATTGGGTTACCATACCTATTTATTAGATGGTGATAACGTTCGCCATGGTCTGTGTAAAGATCTCGGTTTTTCAGCTCAAGATCGACGTGAAAATATTCGTCGTATCGGTGAGGTTGCCACATTAATGGCTGATTCAGGATTGATCGTACTGAGTGCGTTTATTTCTCCTCATCGTGAAGAAAGACAAATAGTACGAGATTTACTGCCACAGGAAGAGTTTATCGAAGTGTTTGTTGATACGCCTTTAGCTGAATGCGAAAAACGCGATCCTAAAGGTTTGTATAAAAAAGCACGAGCAGGTGAAATAAAGCAATTTACGGGGATTGATGCAGAGTACCAATCACCTTTACAGCCTGAAATTCACTTAGCCGCGGATAGTTATAATATTAATGAATTGGTTGAGCAATGTATTAATGCTTTACGTCGTCGAAGTATAATTGCTTGATCATCGGTAATAGGAGTACCGTAAGTGATAACATTACTTGATGCTATATATGTTATTGCATTGAATGCAGGTAAATCGATAATGACGCATTATCACAGCAATATAGCGATTGAAAATAAAATCGATAATAGTCCCGTCACCATTGCTGATCTTGCCGCAAATGAAATTATTATTAGTCAATTACAGCAACTGACTCCAGATATTCCTATCATATCAGAAGAATCACCACAGACAGATTGGCAGCAGCGTCAACATTGGACATCTTTTTGGCTGGTGGATCCACTTGATGGTACCAAAGAGTTTATCAATAAGAATAGCGAGTTCACCGTTAATATTGCGCTTATTGAAAATGGCAAACCTATTTTAGCTGTTGTCTATGCTCCTGCATTAAATAAAGCGTGGTTGGGTGACGGAAAAACGGCTTGGCTTGTTACTAAAGCAGGTAAAGAGGTTATTCGTCTTTTACCTGCTACTATACCGACAGTTGTTGGTAGTCGTTCACATCCTTCGGTTGAGTTAGAGGCTTATCTTCAACAACTCGGTGAGCATAAATTAGTGGCGGTAGGCTCATCATTAAAATTTTGTTTAGTCGCTGAAGGACGAGCTCAATATTATCCTCGTTTAGGCCCAACAATGATGTGGGATACTGCGGCTGGTCAATGTATTGCTGAAAGTGCTGGCGCGACAGTGAATGATCTGAATGGTTTACCGCTTCGTTATGATCGAGAGTCTCTGTTAAATCCTTATTTTGTTGTCTCCTAACTCTTATGCTATTAACCAAAAGTTATTAATTGATCAAATTGTCGGCACCATTTTTAAATAGCAGCTATCAATTAAGCCTTGTGCTGTATGAAAATTGACTCTTTTATGGCTTTTGGTTGGTATTACTAGCATTTGCGCTAAAAAATTAAATAAACAATTGTTATCTTTTTTGTTCTCTCTATAATGCACCCCAACGACACGGAATACGTGCAGTTAGTAAGTTGATTACAACCTGTGTATAACTTGTCGGTAAGCGGTTTATAAAAAATAACAGGCTTTTATTGAGGTTTTATCTTCAATGTAAGATGTAAAAATCGCAGTCTTGATTTGAATTTTATTCAAATGGTAAGAAATGTTAAATATATCTTACGCAAGGCAGGTCATTAAAGGGTTTTGAAAGATAACTTTAAAAAACTTGTTGACTTTAAATTGGCGCGGAGTAGTATACGCAGCCTCAGCCAATACGATGTGTTGTGCTAATGTTCTTTAACAATTTGACCATGCAATCTGTGTGGGCACTCACTGAAGAGTTAAGTCGAAAGATTTATCAATAAACTGAGTGACCAATACAAAATAGCCCAATCTATTTATAGAGAAGATTATTTTGGCACAGTTATTTAATTATCATTCTTTGAATGATAAAAAGCTTTAAAATTACATTCTTTATTTATAAAGAATTGGTATTTAAAGTCAGTATTTATTGAGCCGTCTCGAAAGAGACAACAAAACTTTAATTGAAGAGTTTGATCATGGCTCAGATTGAACGCTGGCGGCAGGCCTAACACATGCAAGTCGAGCGGTAACAGATTGATAGCTTGCTATCAATGCTGACGAGCGGCGGACGGGTGAGTAATGCCTGGGAATATACCCTGATGTGGGGGATAACTATTGGAAACGATAGCTAATACCGCATAATCTCTTCGGAGCAAAGAGGGGGACCTTCGGGCCTCTCGCGTCAGGATTAGCCCAGGTGGGATTAGCTAGTTGGTGGGGTAATGGCTCACCAAGGCGACGATCCCTAGCTGGTCTGAGAGGATGATCAGCCACACTGGAACTGAGACACGGTCCAGACTCCTACGGGAGGCAGCAGTGGGGAATATTGCACAATGGGGGAAACCCTGATGCAGCCATGCCGCGTGTATGAAGAAGGCCTTCGGGTTGTAAAGTACTTTCAGTTGTGAGGAAGGCAGTTAAGTTAATAGCTTAGCTGTTTGACGTTAGCAACAGAAGAAGCACCGGCTAACTCCGTGCCAGCAGCCGCGGTAATACGGAGGGTGCGAGCGTTAATCGGAATTACTGGGCGTAAAGCGCATGCAGGCGGTCTGTTAAGCAAGATGTGAAAGCCCGGGGCTCAACCTCGGAACAGCATTTTGAACTGGCAGACTAGAGTCTTGTAGAGGGGGGTAGAATTTCAGGTGTAGCGGTGAAATGCGTAGAGATCTGAAGGAATACCGGTGGCGAAGGCGGCCCCCTGGACAAAGACTGACGCTCAGATGCGAAAGCGTGGGGAGCAAACAGGATTAGATACCCTGGTAGTCCACGCCGTAAACGATGTCTACTTGAAGGTTGTGGCCTTGAGCCGTGGCTTTCGGAGCTAACGCGTTAAGTAGACCGCCTGGGGAGTACGGTCGCAAGATTAAAACTCAAATGAATTGACGGGGGCCCGCACAAGCGGTGGAGCATGTGGTTTAATTCGATGCAACGCGAAGAACCTTACCTACTCTTGACATCCAGAGAATTCGCTAGAGATAGCTTAGTGCCTTCGGGAACTCTGAGACAGGTGCTGCATGGCTGTCGTCAGCTCGTGTTGTGAAATGTTGGGTTAAGTCCCGCAACGAGCGCAACCCTTATCCTTGTTTGCCAGCACGTAATGGTGGGAACTCCAGGGAGACTGCCGGTGATAAACCGGAGGAAGGTGGGGACGACGTCAAGTCATCATGGCCCTTACGAGTAGGGCTACACACGTGCTACAATGGCGTATACAGAGGGCTGCAAACTAGCGATAGTGAGCGAATCCCACAAAGTACGTCGTAGTCCGGATTGGAGTCTGCAACTCGACTCCATGAAGTCGGAATCGCTAGTAATCGTGAATCAGAATGTCACGGTGAATACGTTCCCGGGCCTTGTACACACCGCCCGTCACACCATGGGAGTGGGCTGCACCAGAAGTAGATAGCTTAACCTTCGGGAGGGCGTTTACCACGGTGTGGTTCATGACTGGGGTGAAGTCGTAACAAGGTAGCCCTAGGGGAACCTGGGGCTGGATCACCTCCTTACCTAAAGACTTATCTGTTTTATGCAGTGTCCACACAAATTGCTTGGTTAAAATGTAAGAGAGCCACTTATTGTTGCCCAACAACAATAAGTATGAACATTGTCCCGTTCGTCTAGAGGCCTAGGACACCGCCCTTTCACGGCGGTAACAGGGGTTCGACTCCCCTACGGGACGCCAATGGGTCGTTAGCTCAGTTGGTAGAGCAGTTGACTTTTAATCAATTGGTCGCAGGTTCGAATCCTGCACGACCCACCATTCTTTCTCACGAAGGAATTAAAACTATCGTGGGCGATTAGCTCAGTTGGGAGAGCACCTCCCTTACAAGGAGGGGGTCACTGGTTCGAGCCCGGTATCGCCCACCACTCTCTAAGAATTTTCTGCACGGAATCGCAGATTTAATGAAGAATACCTTTGTTAAGTCCGCATTGTTGTCACTGAAAATCATTAGAAAGTGGTTATCGTTAGATAATTGCATGCTCTTTAACAATCTGGAAAGCTGACTAGTAAATTTAATCGAAAGATTAATTTTAAAAAATGTTTTTATTTTCGAATAAAAACGAGTTCTCAAAACAACACACATTCAAGTGTCTTGTATCGAGTCCGGCGAAAAACCAATGTTTAATATTTTCTTGATCGGATTATTAAACACAAACCTTGGTTGTTTGAACATACAAGACCTCTTGGGGTTGTATGGTTAAGTGACTAAGCGTACACGGTGGATGCCTTGGCAGTCAGAGGCGATGAAGGACGTATTAACTTGCGATAAGCCCAGATTAGGCAGTAAAAGCCACTTGAGTCTGGGATTTCCGAATGGGGAAACCCACTAGCATAAGCTAGTATCATTAACTGAATACATAGGTTAATGAAGCGAACCGGGGGAACTGAAACATCTAAGTACCCCGAGGAAGAGAAATCAACCGAGATTCCGGTAGTAGCGGCGAGCGAAACCGGATTAGCCCTTAAGTTAGTTCAGCGTTAGGTGAAGGTTCTGGAAAGTACCGCGATACAGGGTGATAGCCCCGTAACCAACAACGCTTTATTAGTGAAATCGAGTAGGACGGGACACGTGATATCCTGTTTGAACATGGGGGGACCATCCTCCAAGGCTAAATACTCCTGACTGACCGATAGTGAACCAGTACCGTGAGGGAAAGGCGAAAAGAACCCCTGTGAGGGGAGTGAAATAGAACCTGAAACCGTGTACGTACAAGCAGTAGGAGCCCACTTGTTGGGTGACTGCGTACCTTTTGTATAATGGGTCAGCGACTTAATTTTAGTAGCAAGGTTAACCGTTTAGGGGAGCCGTAGGGAAACCGAGTCTTAACTGGGCGAATTAGTTGCTAGGATTAGACCCGAAACCGAGTGATCTAGCCATGGGCAGGTTGAAGGTGAGGTAACACTTACTGGAGGACCGAACCGACTAATGTTGAAAAATTAGCGGATGACTTGTGGCTAGGGGTGAAAGGCCAATCAAACTCGGAGATAGCTGGTTCTCCCCGAAAGCTATTTAGGTAGCGCCTCGGACGAATACTACTGGGGGTAGAGCACTGTTAAGGCTAGGGGGTCATCCCGACTTACCAACCCTTTGCAAACTCCGAATACCAGTAAGTAATATCCGGGAGACACACGGCGGGTGCTAACGTCCGTCGTGAAGAGGGAAACAACCCAGACCGCCAGCTAAGGTCCCAAAGTTATAGCTAAGTGGGAAACGATGTGGGAAGGCTCAGACAGCCAGGATGTTGGCTTAGAAGCAGCCATCATTTAAAGAAAGCGTAATAGCTCACTGGTCGAGTCGGCCTGCGCGGAAGATTTAACGGGGCTAAGCTATACACCGAAGCTGCGGCAATGTGAACTTGTTCACATTGGGTAGGGGAGCGTTCTGTAAGCCGTTGAAGGTGCATTGTAAAGTGTGCTGGAGGTATCAGAAGTGCGAATGCTGACATGAGTAACGATAAAGGGAGTGAAAAACTCCCTCGCCGGAAGATCAAGGGTTCCTGTCCAACGTTAATCGGGGCAGGGTAAGTCGACCCCTAAGGCGAGGCCGAAAGGCGTAGTCGATGGGAAACGGGTTAATATTCCCGTACTTCTTATAATTGCGATGGAGGGACGGAGAAGGCTAGGTGAGCCTGGCGACGGTTGTCCAGGTCCAAGTATGTAGGCTGATGGTTTAGGCAAATCCGGACCATCTTAAGGCTGAGATACGATGTCGAGCTACTACGGTAGTGAAGTCATTGATGCCATGCTTCCGGGAAAAGCTTCTAAGCTTCAGATTATAAGAAATCGTACCCCAAACCGACACAGGTGATCAGGTAGAGAATACCAAGGCGCTTGAGAGAACTCGGGTGAAGGAACTAGGCAAAATGGTACCGTAACTTCGGGAGAAGGTACGCTCCTAGCGGTGATGAGACTTGCTCTCTAAGCTGCCGGGAGTCGCAGATACCAGGTGGCTGCAACTGTTTATTAAAAACACAGCACTGTGCAAAATCGAAAGATGACGTATACGGTGTGACGCCTGCCCGGTGCCGGAAGGTTAATTGATGGGGTTAGACTTCGGTCGAAGCTCTTGATCGAAGCCCCGGTAAACGGCGGCCGTAACTATAACGGTCCTAAGGTAGCGAAATTCCTTGTCGGGTAAGTTCCGACCTGCACGAATGGCGTAATGATGGCCACGCTGTCTCCACCCGAGACTCAGTGAAATTGAAATCGCAGTGAAGATGCTGTGTACCCGCGGCTAGACGGAAAGACCCCGTGAACCTTTACTATAGCTTGGCACTGAACATTGACCCTACATGTGTAGGATAGGTGGGAGACGTTGAAGCAACCGCGCCAGTGGTTGTGGAGTCAATCTTGAAATACCACCCTTGTATGCTTGATGTTCTAACGTCGACCCCTTATCGGGGTTACGGACAGTGCCTGGTGGGTAGTTTGACTGGGGCGGTCTCCTCCCAAAGAGTAACGGAGGAGCACGAAGGTGGGCTAATCACGGTCGGACATCGTGAGGTTAGTGCAATGGCATAAGCCCGCTTGACTGCGAGAATGACAATTCGAGCAGGTGCGAAAGCAGGTCATAGTGATCCGGTGGTTCTGAATGGAAGGGCCATCGCTCAACGGATAAAAGGTACTCCGGGGATAACAGGCTGATACCGCCCAAGAGTTCATATCGACGGCGGTGTTTGGCACCTCGATGTCGGCTCATCACATCCTGGGGCTGAAGTCGGTCCCAAGGGTATGGCTGTTCGCCATTTAAAGTGGTACGCGAGCTGGGTTTAGAACGTCGTGAGACAGTTCGGTCCCTATCTGCCGTGGGCGTTGGATGATTGAGAGGGGCTGCTCCTAGTACGAGAGGACCGGAGTGGACGAACCGCTGGTGTTCGGGTTGTATCGCCAGATGCATTGCCCGGTAGCTAAGTTCGGAATCGATAACCGCTGAAAGCATCTAAGCGGGAAGCGAGCCTCAAGATAAGTCATTCCTAGACCTTTAAGGTCTCTAAAGGGTTGTTGAAGACTACAACGTTGATAGGTCAGGTGTGTAAGTGCTGTGAGGCATTGAGCTAACTGATACTAATTGCCCGTGAGGCTTAACCATACAACACCCAAGGGGTTTTTCTTCTCAAAAGAGAAGAGACGGACTCTACAAACGCTTGAATGAGTGTTGAGAACAACTAGTTAGATTTTCCCAGATTGCTATTTATTGCCATAAGGCAATAAATAAAACAGAATTTGCTTGGCGACCATAGCGTTATGGACCCACCTGATCCCATGCCGAACTCAGTAGTGAAACGTAATAGCGCCGATGGTAGTGTGGGGTCTCCCCATGTGAGAGTAGGACATCGCCAGGCTTTAAATTCGTTTTTATCTTTTTATAAAGGTAGAGACAACAAGTTGCATTTATGCTGAATAGACACTGCGGAGTGGTAGTTCAGTTGGTTAGAATACCGGCCTGTCACGCCGGGGGTCGCGGGTTCGAGTCCCGTCCACTCCGCCATTATTAAGAAAACCTAAATCGAAAGATTCAGGTTTTTTTTCGTCTATAGAAAATTTTGATTAGCGAGGTAGTGTTGTCGTAATACCAATCTGGAAAATTAACTGGTCAGGTTGATCCAATCTCTTGAACACATTCTAGTGATGCGTGAAGCCGATTCATTAAACTGATTCCATGCAAGGCAGACCTTATCGAGAATGTCGTTATAATCAGAAAAATTTTGATTAGCGAGATAGTGTTGTCGTAACCAACTCCAAACTTGTTCTATTGGGTTAAGTTCTGGGGAATATGGTGGAAGTTTGATGATGCTTAGATTATTAAACGGATTAGCAATATCGTCAGTATGCCAGCCTGCACCATCCATCACTACAATAGCATAACGACCTTTTTCTGTGGTTCGTGATATCTGAGCAAGGTGCTCAGTCATTATTTCTTTATTTACCCAAGGTACCACTAACGCCTCACCAACTCCTCTTGCTGGGCACACCGAACCAAATAGATAAGCATATTCAAACTGCTGTTGTTTTATCGCTCTTGGTCGAGTTCCTCGTTCAGCCCAAAGACGGGTAGTGGTATTTTGTTGTCCAAATCTTGCTTCATCTTGAAACCATACATCGACCTTATCGAGCGCTATATGTCCTGGGATCTTAAGGATCGTTTCAATTTTAAATTTTTTAAAATTATCCTGAGCTTGCTGTGATTGTTTTGGATGTTTTGACCGTGATGTTATCCACGAAAAGCCCATGCGCTTAAGTAGATAATAGATAGAATCTGGGTGGTAGTTTTTATCAAATTCTTTGAGAATGTAAGCATGAATATCCGCGCCTATTAATCGCCCGCCAGAAGAGTCTTGAGCTTTAAGTTTAATATAATTGGATAGCTGCTCACGTTGTTTAGGTGAGAGAAATGCAGGGCGACCACTACGCGTTTTTTCTTGAAGCCCTTCTAAGCCTTCTTCAAGAAAGATACTCACCCATTTATTAACACTTGTTCGGCTAACTTTGAGATATTTAGCAATTTGAGTACGAGATTTACCTTCCTTGAAGTGCTCCAAGGCAAGTAATCTCATTTTCATTTGAATTATTTTTTATTGTTCTGTTGTGATGGTGAACATTTGGCTGAGCAAGTCTAATAGATAAATTTGATATTCTGAGTTCTTTTTATATTCTATCAATGATGCAAGTTCTTGCCCTGTGGGAGATATACGATAATAGGTAATGGATGTGTTTTTATTATAACAATTTAAACTATGACGCATATTATGTAGTAGTTGAAGGTGAGTAGTGTAGTTAATTTTACTTGATTCGAATTCTGTTTTTAATATGAGTCCTAAGTCCATTAGAATAGTAATACTAGAGTATGGGAGACCATATTGATGGTATTCAATTACATGGTTTTTACTTTTTTTTCTAAAATCAATAAATTTTGCTTTAGTTCTAATGCTTGTAATAATTTTTCTATCTTTACTATTATTTATTTGACAGCTTACGCCGATAACGCGTTGAAATAGAATTGTTTCTTTATGAGTCATTGATATTAAAATAGTCAGCGTTTTTAGAGATGTCGATCCTGGAGTTATAAGTTCTTTTTTGAGAATTCTAGCCCATAATTTTTGCATTGATAGACTGTATACTTGTTTAGCCATTTTAATAAAACGTACTAACCAATCAGGATCTGGTTCTGTTGTTGTTTCGTTGTTACATTTGTCATAGGCTAACTTGAATATTATTTCAACATTATGTTGCTCTTGTTGATGCTGTAATTGTTGGCAATTTATATATCTATCAGCTAATGATTGAGCATTATTTGGATTGATTAAGCCGGAATAACCAAATTGTTGTGCTAGAAAATGAGTGCGATTTTTACTGTTTATTAGTGGTCGTTTTACTTGAGTTTTTTTTAATAACGGCAGTGTCATTATCAAATATCCGCTGACGGTTAAATTTTTATTGATAACGGCCATCATTCATATTTCTTAAGTAATAAATATCGATTTGTTAGTTTCTGTAGTTACTTTTACTCTTTATGAACGTATTTTTTCTCTTCGTTCAGCATTACGTTAAGATTGATATACTGTTCAGTAATTGTTTACCTTGATTCGTTACTGTAGCAAGTCATAGAATTGTACTTTTTTAATACTCTCAGTATAAGTTATGTATCGGTAATAATATTTTTTCTATCATCAGTTGATTATTTTTGTTGGTTTTATATGGCAGACTGTTTGCATGTTTTAATGGACAATGAAAATCTCTCTCGTTTTATTAGTGATTATGTGAGGATATATGTTGAGAATATTTCAAGTTTATCGTCCTATCCAAGTAGCGAAGTATGTTAAAAATTTTTTTAGAGGCCGACTTTTTATTAATGGCATTGGTGGCTTTGAGTTTGAGCATGGACGTTTACTTCCGCCTAAATCGACCGATATTAAAGTGTTGAATGTATTATCTGAAGTGAATAAAGAGATAAAAGTGCTTTCAACGAAGATTACATGAATAGTAATAAACTTGATTTTATATATAAAAGAATAACAACAGCAGGTTATTGATAATTTTGATGATAAATATGAAGTTGGTTCTAATTCAATATAGAGTGGTCTTGGATTTTGATTCTGCGACGCTTATTGATAATTTTTAAGTGCCGTCTAGGTTAGATTCTTATTTTATCTAGAAGGTATCAGTGATTTTTAGAGGATCACACAACATTTTTATTATGAAAGTTATGTCGATTTTCATCAAATATGCGGTTTAGCTTTAAATAAATGAATCTAATTGAATGTGTTATTAATGATACATATTTGCAGTGAGTAATTTATTATTAATAATATTTGTAGCTATTGTTGGTATAGAACGACACCATTTGCCAAAATAGAAAAAGTGAACCAATCGAAATTTTCCCAAGAAGCATAATTCAAATGAATAAAGTTTATCAATGGCTAGGTGTTGCATCTTTTGCCTTAGTGTTATCAAGTCCGGCAATGGCGGCATCTCTGAAAGTTGAGGGATTAAATAGCAGTCTTGAAGATAATGTCGATGCCTATTTATCGGCTATTTCTAAGGATGATTATAGTAATACATTGCGCTTTCAAGAACAGGTGAAATCAGAAATAAGTCAAGCATTGCAAGCGTTAGGCTATTATCAACCGACTTATGACTATCAGGTTAAAGGTAGTGGCAAAAAGACGGATATCATCGTCACCGTTGATGCTGGCCCTCGTACACATATTAGCCAGAGTAATATTATTATTACTGGAGATGCTAAAGATGATCCTGCCTTTATTTCATTATTAAAAGACAGTGGTTTAGAAATTGGTAAAGCTCTTAATCAAGGTAAATATGAAGCATTAAAATCAGCGTTACAGAGCTTAGCTGTTCGACGTGGTTATTTTGATGCTGAATTAAAGAAAAGTGAGTTAGGTGTAATACCTACTCGTAATGAAGCAATCATCACTATCGATTTTGATTCTGGACGACGTTACACCTTTGGTGATACAAATTTTACGGGTAGTCAAATTAAAGATGAACGTCTTCGTTCAATGATTCCTTACACTGAAAATGAGCCTTATTTAGCGTCTAAATTAGGCTTATATAATGAACGTTTATCTAATGTAGGTTGGTTCTCATCTATTTATGTTGGTGGTGATGTTACTAAACGTAAGGATGATAAAATTCCTATCGAAGTTGCTGTAACTCCTCAAGTTAGAAATCAAGTTGAAACGGGTATTGGTTTTTCTACCGATACTGGTCCGCGATTGAAATTTAATTGGAAAAAACCTTGGATTACCAGTAATGGTCATAGCTTTTATCTTAAATCAGAGATATCTAAAGAACAGCCAAAACTTGAAGCTGCTTATAAAATTCCATTAGATGATGTTTTAAATAACTACTATCAAATTGTTGGCGGCATTCGTTATGTCGATAATCACGATACGATTAGTACCCAATTTGGTTTAGGTGTTGAACGTCATTGGAAATTAACCTCAGGTTGGAATCGTGCTGTATCACTACATTGGCTTAATGAAAAATATAAGCAGGGTGGTGATGAGAATGGTACTTTTAACGTGTTCTTACCAGGGCTTTCTTATAGTAAAAGTGAATTTATTGGCGGTGTATTTCCAACTTCGGGAAGTAAATATAATTTCTCGGTTGAGTTTGCAAATAAAGCATTAGGATCAAATACAAACTTTATTCGTCTACAAGCAAAGTCCGCGTGGATCCGCACTTTAAGTGAAAACCAACGCGGGATTTTTCGTGTTGCCGGCGGTGCTGTATTAGCGGATAGTATTCGGGATATTCCGCCATCATTACGTTATTTTATTGGTGGTGATAACAGCATTAGAGGCTATGGTTACGAATCTATTTCACCACGTAACGATCTTGATCGAATGATTGGTGGTCAATATATGGCGACCAGTAGTATTGAATACCAATATCGTTTATATGGCGATTGGTGGGGAGCATTATTTTATGATTATGGTTCGACATGGAATAACAATAAGCCAGATTGGATGCGAGGTACTGGTTTTGGTATTCGTTGGGCATCTCCTGTTGGTCCCGTACGTATCGACTTTGCTTGGGGGCTTGATAAACCTACCAAGAACAAATTCCAACTTCACTTTACTCTAGGGCCTGAACTATGATCTGGGTAAAGCGCATATCCTTGACAATTTTAGCTATTTTATTACTTTTAATGATCACTGTTGCCGTGATCTTATATACCCCCGCAGGGTTAAAAATTGCTAGTTGGGGAGCGCAAAAAGCGTTACCTGCGTTATCTATCGGTGAGACTTCTGGTTCTCTATTTCGTGGTTTTCAAGTTGATAATGTACGTTATCAAGATAGTCATATGAATTTAGCGGTTAAGCAGTTAAATTTAACGTTGGATGATCGTTGTTTATTGACGCCTGAAATTTGTATTTCAAATGTAGGGGTTAATGGCGTTAAGTTTTCAATGCCAACATTACCGCCAACTACTGAACCTGAACAATCATCAAAACCTGTAACAGAAATTAGTCTTCCGATTCCAATTAAAGTTGATAACGTTACTTTAGATAATATTGATCTTGATATCCTTGAAAATAAGGTGAATTGGCAACATTTCTCTACCGCCGCAACGGTTGTTGGTAGCCATGTAACCTTAAAACCAACAGATTGGGATAATATTAAGTTAGCACTTGCTCCGGCTAAAAAGGCTGTAAAATCTAAATCAAAGCAAAAAGTAAATGTTAAGGCTAAATCTGATGCTACCGTTATCACATTGCCTAATGTTGTTTTACCAATGTCGTTTGATATTGAACGTTTTACTGTTAAAGATTTTGAATTAGAAGGTAAAACACCACAAAAAGTGTCTTTACTTGACATTATTGCATCAGGAAAAGGGAGTGAAATTAACCTTAAAAAGTTACAGCTTGATGCACCACAAGCGAATTTAAAAGCGAAGGCACAAGTAACATTAGCGGGCGATTATCCTTTAACATTAAATGCGGATGCAAATATTGCAATGAAGCCTGTTAGTGGTCAAACACTAACGTTAAAGGCGAGTGGCTCATTACAAAAGTTAGTTGTTGATGCACAGCTTAAAGGTAAATTAGATACGATTGTTAAAGGTCAGTTATCACCATTAAAGGCTGATTTTCCATTTAATATGGTTATTTCCAGCCGACATTTACAGTGGCCAATCGATAAGCCTGCTGAGTTTACTGTTGATAATACTAATATTGATGCAAAAGGCAGCTTAAACGGCTTTTCATTTAAGGTGAAAAGTAACATTGATGGTAAACCGATGCCGGCGGTGAAGGTCGTTCTTAATGGTAAAGGTGACCTGAATAAGGTTGATTTGTCATCATTAAAAATCAATACCTTAGGTGGCGTTATTACTGGTAATGCAAAAGCGAGCTGGAAAGATTTAGTTAACTGGAGTGGACAGTTAGCATTCACTGACATTCAACCTGGTTTACAATGGCCAGCAGCCCAAGGTAATGTCAGTGGTAAACTTGAGACTTCCGGTGGCTTAACTAAGCAAGGTGGTTGGTTTGTTAAACTGCCACAGTTAGCGGTTAATGGCACTATTATGAAACAAGCCTTAACGCTGGCTGGTCAGTTAGATGCGTCAGATATTAATGGCAAAGGAGATTTATTGCAGGTTAATACTCCTGGGCTAACTTTAAAACATGGTCCTAATGGGATGATGATGAAAGGTGTGCTGAATAAGACCTGGAACATGGTTGCCAATATTGATGCGCCCAATTTATCCAAATCATTAAAAGGCCTTCATGGTGCCGTTAATGGTGATGTAATACTCTCAGGCAGTATGGCAACACCAGATATTAAGCTTGATTTACAAGGGAATGACTTAGGTTGGCAACAATTAGCAAGTTTGGCATCGTTTGATCTTAAAGGTAACGTGACACCATTGCCTGATATGAAAGCAAATGTCAGTTTGATAGCAACGAAAGGTAAATATGGCACAACAACCCTTGATGATCTTAATATTTTATTTAAAGGGACTGAGCAGCAGCACAGTTTAAGTGTTACTGCTAAAGGTGAGCCCGTTGGTGCTAGTTTATTGATCAATGGTGACTTTAATAAAAAAACAGGTTGGAAAGGCACTTTAGTTAAAGGTGATATTAATACGCCTATTGGTGATTGGGTTCTTAATCATCCGACCTTGATTAGCTATGATCTTAAAACAGCAATGGCAAATGTTGGCGCACATTGTTGGCAACAAGGACAAGCGGGAATTTGTTTAACCGACGATCTCAATGCTGGCACATCAGGTCAAGCACAGTTAGCTATTCGTAAATTTAACTTTGATTTGTTAAAACAGTTCCTACCGCCAGAATTAAAAGTAACGGGTGAATTAGGGGCAAATGTTGATGCTAAATGGTCGCCAAAAACCCCTCCTTATCTAAAAGCAAATATCATTATGCCAGCTGGTGGTATACGTCAACAGACGAGTGACGATGAACCGCCGCTAACGTTGGGCTGGGATAAAGTAACCGTTAATGCCGACATGCAAGATAACGTATTAAATGCGAGCTGGTTAGTTGCAATTAAGGATAATGGTGATTTAAGTGGTCGTGCAAGGATCACTAATCTGCAAGGTGATAAGCAGATCAATGCCAATGTTAAGCTTGATCGTTTTACCTTAGGGTTCCTTGAGCCGATGATCAAAGATTATCATAAGTTTGATGGTCAAGTAGATACGAACTTAACAGTGACGGGGCCTATTTTACACCCTGCGGTTAATGGCTTATTGCAAGTATCTAAGCTTGAAGCAACGGGGCGTAAAGTACCATTAGATATTCAAAATGCAGAGATTAAACTGGCTTTTAACGGTTATAACGCCAATCTGATTGGTAATATTTACACGCCAGATGGACAATTATTGCTACGAGGGACTGGTGATTGGCAGGATATGAAGGCTTGGAAAACGAAGCTGAATATTAATGGTAAAGAGTTAAAAGTAAGTGTACCGCCAATGGTTACATTGAAGGTATCACCAGATTTAACGATTGAAGCCACGCCAACAATGGCTGAAATTACCGGTAAAATTGGTATTCCATGGGGACGAATTACCGTTAATCAGTTGCCAAAATCAGCGGTGAGAGTCTCAAAAGATCAAGTGATCTTAAAAGATAATATGCAACCACTAAAAGAAAAATCAGAAGTCCCTTTTGATATTAAGACCAATATTTTTGTGCATATTGGTGATGATGTTAAATTATCGGCGTTTGGTTTAAAAGCGGGCTTGTTGGGTGATTTAAATGTTCGCCAAGCAGGTAAAGGACCGATGATTTATGGCGAAGTTAATATTGCTAAAGACTCATACTACCGTGCACTAGGGCAAGAATTATTGATCCGTAAAGGGCAAATTTTGTTTAATGGCCCAGCAGAGCAACCTTATCTTTCTATCGAAGCAATTCGAGATCCTAATAATGTTGAAGATGATGTTATTGCTGGAGTACGAGTAACAGGACCTGCGGATAAACCAGAAGTGAATATTTTCTCTGATCCGGCGATGCCACAACAAAATGCTTTGTCATATATTCTAACCGGCAAGAATCTTGATTCTGAAAACTCGGGTGATAGTAATAGTGCTATGACAACAGCATTAATTGGCATGGGCTTGGCACAAAGTGGTCAATTAGTTGGTGATGTTGGTGAAGCTGTAGGGGTTAAAGATCTAAGTTTATCAACCTCTGGTGCGGGTGATGATTCACAAGTGACAATCAGTGGCTATATTGCACCAGGGCTGCAGGTGAAGTATGGGGTGGGTATTTTCAACCAAGTAGATGAATTTACGTTGCGCTACCGATTAATGCGGAATCTATATGTTGAAGCAGTTTCTGGTCTTGATCAGGCTGTGGATTTACTCTACCAATTTGAGTTTAATTAATCACAGCCTTGATGCTTTAGCATTTGAGTCTTAATAATAAATAGCCCGATTAATGATAATCGGGCTTTTTTTATAATGCCATTATGGGGCTGCATATGGCTGTGTTGTCGTGAGTTCTTGATAATTTCGGCCGTTATATACTGCGGTGTATCCTAGTTCTTGTAACGTTATCATTGCGAGTTCTGCTCGTCGACCCGATTTACAATAAAGTAAGATTGGTTGATCTTTATCTTTATAGGTTGTCACTATAGTTGCAATATCTTGATAAGGGACATTAATCGCAGAAGTTAGATGTCCTTGTGAAAACTCATTGGGTGTTCTAACGTCGATAATGACATGCGGTTGTTGCTGCTGTAACTGCCAAAATTGTTGGGCTGAAATATTTTGAGCATGAGTTATAGGAACAATAACAATCAGACTAAAAATGGTGATTAATAATTTAAATTGTAGTGTGGTTTTCATTTGTATTGATCGCTATTTTTGTGCTCGTTTAAATGAAGTTACAATTTCTTCTTTTGCTGCTGTTACATTTTCCCAACCTGCTATTTTTACCCATTTATTCGCTTCTAATTCTTTATAATGCTCAAAGAAATGAACTATTTGTGCTTTCAGTAAACGAGGAAGATCGTCAATATTCTGAATATGATCATATTCCGCGCTAAGTTTACTATGAGGAACCGCGACAATTTTGGCATCCTCTCCTGATTCATCTGTCATTTTTAATACGCCAATTGGGCGACAGCGAATAACGGAGCCTGCAAGTAAAGGGTATGGCGTCGGTACTAATACATCGACAGGATCGCCATCAAGAGAAAGAGTATGGTTAATATAGCCATAGTTACATGGGTAAAACATAGGGGTTGATGTAAATCTATCAACAAAAATGGCTCCACTAGCTTTATCGACTTCGTACTTAATTGGATTAGCATTAGCTGGAATTTCTATGATGACATTAATATCGTGAGGAATATCTTGGCCTGCAGTTACTTTATTTAAGCTCATGATTGATCTCTTCATTGTTAAATAAATGTTGCATATATTGAGGTTATCATGATTTATATTAAAAACAACTGTCGTTAGGGTACTGTTGTCGAGAAACTAACGACAGCAGGAAGTATGAGTTGTGAATATCAAGGCGACTAATGCCACCTTGAATATCAATGGTTATTGGCCATCAACTTCGTGAAGGAAAGCTTCTACTTTATTAACCATATTGGTAGAGCCAACAAAAAAAGGTACGCGTTGATGGAGCTCGGTTGGAACCAAATCTAAAATACGTTGGTAGCCATCCGTCGCCCGCCCGCCTGCTTGTTCTATTAATAATGCCATTGGATTACATTCATACAGTAATCGTAATTTACCATTGGGATAACTGGCAGTACTGGGGTAAAGGTAGATGCCACCTTTTAATAAATTACGATGAAAGTCAGCAACTAACGATCCGATATAGCGTGAGGTATAAGGGCGGTTATCTTGAGGTGCATATTCTTGACAGAATTTGATGTATTTCTTTACGCCTAAGGGAAAGCGAGTGTAATTACCTTCGTTGATGGAATAAATATTACCATCGGCAGGAATTTGCATGTTTTCATGAGAGAGACAAAAGACACCGAGTGAGGGATCATAAGTAAAGCCATGAACGCCATTACCTGTTGTGTAAACTAACATGGTCGATGAGCCATAAATAACATAGCCGGCCGCAACTTGAAGGTGCCCTGGTTGCAGAAAGTCAGCGTCTACTGCGGGGGATCCGACAGCAGATATACGACGATAAATTGAAAAAATAGTACCAACAGAAACATTTACATCGATGTTAGATGAACCGTCAAGCGGATCCATTAACACCACATATTTAGCATCACGGTTTAATTGGCGGTTGAAACTGACTGCTTGATCCTCTTCTTCACTGGCAATGCCACACACTTGATCACGAGCCTCTAAGGCTGCTTTGAATTTATCATTAGCATAAAGGTCGAGTTTTTGTTGCTCTTCTCCCTGAACATTTTCTTTACCTACTGCTCCGGTTATGTCAGCGAGTCCGGCTTTATTGATTTCGCGGTTTACGATTTTAGCCGCTAGTTTTATCGATCCTAGTAGTGATGACAGTTCGCCACTTGCATGAGGAAAATCATTCTGCTTCTCGACAATAAATTCACCAAGCGTTCTAATATCGGTCATAAACAATCCTTGCATTATGTTGTCATAAGAAGATAGAGGTTCAGTTGTATACTGTTTGGATTTCAACGCATAATGAGAGCTAATGCCTCATAGTATTTTTTTGTTATATAAAGAATTGTATATAAAGATCTTTTTTATGGTAACGAAGTAACACTAAAGCGTGACATTAATAAAATTTAAGGATGGAAACAGCCGTTATGCATATTCATATTTTAGGTATTTGTGGAACATTTATGGGTGGTGCCGCCACATTAGCAACTCAACTAGGCCATAAAGTGACCGGCTCTGATGCTAATGTTTATCCACCAATGAGTACCATGCTTGAGTCTCAAGGTATTGAAATTATTCAAGGATATGATCCAGATCAATTAAAACCAGCACCTGATTTAGTGGTAATTGGTAATGCGATGAGTCGTGGTAATCCATGCGTTGAATATGTTCTCAATAATAATCTTCGTTACACCTCTGGCCCACAATGGTTACAAGATCATTTATTGCATGACCGTTGGGTAATGGCGGTTGCGGGCACTCATGGTAAAACGACAACCGCGAGTATGCTGGCGTGGATCTTAGATGATTGTGGCTATCAACCCGGCTTTTTAGTTGGTGGAGTGCTTGGAAACTTTGGTGTTTCTGCTCGTTTGGGTGAAAGCATGTTCTTTGTTGTTGAAGCTGATGAATATGACAGTGCTTTTTTTGATAAGCGTTCGAAGTTTGTTCATTACCATCCACGAACATTGATTATGAATAACCTTGAGTTTGATCATGCTGATATTTTTGATGATCTAAAAGCAATTCAGCGTCAATTTCATCATTTAGTACGTACTGTTCCTGGTAATGGACGCATTCTAGCACCGTATGGCGTAAAAAATATCGACGAGACGCTTGCTATGGGATGTTGGAGTGAACTGGAGTACATCGGAAATGATGGCCATTGGCGCGCGGATAAAAAATTAGCAGATGGTAGTGTGTTTGATGTTTATCTTGATGAACAATGTGTCGGTACCGTCAATTGGGCATTAGTGGGCGATCATAATGTCAATAATGCATTAATGGCTATTGCTGCAGCTCGACATGTTGGAGTAACTGCAAATTTAGCGTGTGAGGCATTAGCGACGTTTATCAATACCAAGCGTCGATTAGAGTATAAAGGTGAGGTTAATGGAATTACGGTTTATGATGATTTTGCCCATCATCCAACGGCGATTGAATTAACATTAGGTGGGCTAAGAGCTAAATTACATCAGTCTCGTATTCTTGCTGTTCTTGAGCCGCGTTCAAATACCATGAAGTTAGGGGTGCATAAACATGATTTAGCGCCCGCCTTACATGCTGCTGATGAAGTGTTCTTATTTCAACCAGATAACATTCCATGGTCAGTACAAGAGATTGCTGATCAATGCTCACAACCTGCATTTTGTAGTGATAATATTGATACGCTGGTGGCGAATATTGTTGAATCCGCGCAAGTTGGTGATACGATTTTAGTGATGAGTAATGGTGGTTTTAGCGGCATTCATGACAAACTATTAGCGGCATTAACAGCAAAATAAAGTGAGAGATAATGACAAATAAACAGATAACATTAGCCTGGACAGGGGCGTCTGGTGCTCCTTATGGGTTGCGTTTACTTGAATGTTTGTTAGCTGCTGATTATCAAGTTTATCTGTTGATTTCATCTGCTGCACGAGTGGTGTTAGCGACTGAGCATGGACTTAAATTATCGGCAGCACCAGCAATGGCACAACAACAATTAGTCGCACATTTACAGTGTCCAACAGACAAGCTGGTGGTGTGTGGTAAAGAGGATTGGTTTGCTCCGGTTGCATCAGGATCGGCAGCGCCAAAACAAATGGTAATTTGTCCATGTTCGGCATCAACGTTGGCATCTGTGGCTTATGGTATGTCAAATAACTTGCTTGAGCGGGCTGCAGATGTAGTGATTAAGGAGCGTGGTCAATTGCTACTGGTGATAAGGGAAACCCCATTTTCTAGTATACATTTAGAGAATATGCTTAAGTTATCACAATTGGGGGTGACGATTATGCCTGCAGCTCCTGGGTTTTACCATCAACCACAAACCATTGATGATTTGGTGGATTTTATGGTGGCACGGATATTAGATCACTTAAATATTGAACAAGGTTTAGTTCCACGTTGGGGATATGATCAACGCTAATCTTGATTGGTTTGTGATTAAGATGAGTTAAACACGATAAAACGAAGGGTCTATATTTCTTGAGCAATTATGCTGATGCTATATAAAGTTAGATAGACCCTAATCGTCCGTCGATTAGTTGCTGTAATCAAACAGCTCACACACTGAGTCATACAACTCATCAGTAGTGATGTTATTGGTTGGCGTGATAAAAATAGTATCATCACCCGCAACAACACCAAGGATCCCTTCTGCTCGACCTAAAGAGTCTAATAGACGCGCAATGACTTGTGCTGCACCTGGGCCGGTGTGAATCACAACTAATGCACTGTTAAAGCCAACTTCCATTACTAATTCTTTTAGTGGGCTAGTAATTGTTGGGACACCAAGTTCAATCGGTAAGCAATACACCATTTCCATTTTGGCATTGCGAGTACGTACCGCACCAAATTTAGTGAGCATGCGAGAGACTTTTGATTGGTTAATATTATCAAAACCCTGTGCTTTTAACGCATCAACTATCTCACCTTGAGAACTGAACTTTTCTTCTTTTAAAATTAATTTAAACGCTTTAACTAAACGTTCTTGTTTATCTGAATTTCGCATAAGTAAATATTATCTACAGGGACGGGGTAAACCATTTTTGCATAACCTGTGACTCACTGGCAAACAAAGTGAATCAAAATAAAGATGTGAAATCGCATTTTTAGCGAATAAAAAAATTTTTATTGTGACTCTTGTCATTGTTTTATAGTAATTAATTGGGTTGAAACGGCTAAAGTATCATCATGATTAATTTTATAATTTATTTGTCTGATAAAAGCAGTTGAGTGCATTTTTATGGGATTCTGCGTTACTTCGCAAAGCGAGTCAGAGATGATTGTATTTTTTTTTTGCTTAATATAACGTCCATAGATTGTTATTTAGTTACTACGATTATTAACTGAATTAGGTTGTACCCACTTCAATAAATATACTTCTATCGTAAAGGAGAACGAATATGAAAGTTGCTGTAATTGGTGCGGCTGGTGGTATTGGTCAAGCATTAGCGTTGCTATTGAAAAACCGTTTACCTGCAGGCTCAGATCTTGCTTTATATGATATAGCTCCAGTGACGCCCGGTGTTGCGGCTGATTTAAGCCATATTCCGACACCTGTAGCAATTAAAGGGTATTGTGGGGACGATCCAACACCTGCTTTAGAAGGTGCTGATGTTGTGCTTATTTCTGCGGGTGTTGCACGTAAACCTGGAATGGATCGTGCCGATTTGTTCAATGTTAATGCCGGTATTGTTAAATCATTGGCTGAAAAAATTGCGGTAGTATGTCCAACAGCTTGTGTTGGTATTATTACTAATCCTGTAAATACTACGGTAGCTATTGCTGCAGATGTACTTAAAAAAGCGGGTGTATACGATAAACGTAAGTTATTTGGTATTACAACGCTTGATGTGATCCGTTCTGAAACTTTTGTTGCAGAGCTTAAAGGTGTTTCTCCGTGTGATATTCGCGTCCCTGTTATTGGTGGCCACTCGGGTGTGACAATTTTACCATTGCTATCACAAGTTGAAGGTATCAGCTTTACTGACGATGAAGTTAAAGCATTAACTCCTCGAATTCAAAATGCAGGCACGGAAGTTGTAGAGGCAAAAGCTGGTGGTGGTTCTGCAACGTTATCGATGGGTCAAGCTGCATGCCGTTTTGGTTTAGCGATGGTACGCGCGCTACAAGGTGAGCAAGGTGTGGTTGAATGTGCTTACGTTGAAGGTGATGGCCAACATACTCGTTTCTTCGCTCAGCCAGTGCTATTGGGTAAAGAGGGCATTGAAGAAGTAATGGATTATGGCAAGTTAAGTGCATTTGAACAAAATGCGTTAGAAAGCATGCTTGAGACATTACGTGCAGATATTGCGCTTGGTGAAGAGTTCGCTACCAAATAAGCAGATATAATGCTGGAAATAAAAAAGCGGCTATATTAAAGCCGCTTTTTTGTATCGGTAATACGATGGGTATCAATAATAACGATCACAACCATTATGCAGTTGAGGCTGTTCGATGAGATCTGCAATATCGATTGACTGTAATTGATGATCTTGATGGTGCTCGATGATCACTGCGTGGTGCTGATGATCTATGCCGATCACTTTACCTACCCCATGGTGAGATTCTACCCACATGCCAGTTGTTAAATGATTAATATCCATGATCACCTTCTTTAGCAAAAAATAGAATATTTATAATGCTGTTATAGTATAGATCATGGCAGATCATGATATTGAAATAATAAAATCTGGGTGTTAGATATAAAAAAACCTGCCATAAGACAGGTTTTTTAATAAATAGAAAGAGCTTTATTTTTTACGTTGTACAGCCATATGAGCTAATGTGATCAAAGCTTGCTTATAGTCTGACTCAGCAATAGGATCTAAAGCTACAATCGCTTTTTGGGCTTCTTGTTCTGCGCGTTGCTGAGTGTACTCTAATGAGCCATGTTGGTGCATACAAGCCAAAATAGCATCAAGCTTGTCCATGCCATTAGCATGTACAATCGCTTCACGAATCATTGCTGCTTGGGCTTGATCACCATGATGCATCGCATGTAATAATGGTAATGTTGGTTTACCTTCAGCAAGATCATCGCCAACATTTTTACCCATTTCTTTACCATCGGCAACATAGTCAAGTACGTCATCAATGAGCTGGAAAGCGGTACCTAAATAACGGCCATATTCTTGTAATGCAACTTCAATTTCAGCCGGAGCATCTGCAATAATTGCTGCTATTTGAGTTGAAGCTTCAAATAAACGCGCAGTTTTCGAATAGATCACCTGCATATAGCTAGTTTCTGTGGTGTCAGGATCGTTGCAGTTCATTAACTGTAATACTTCACCTTCGGCGATCACATTAGTTGCTTCACTCATGATATCAAGGATCCTTAAAGATCTTAGGCTTGTCATCATTTGAAACGACCGTGTGTAAATGTAATCACCTACTAACACACTGGCAGCATTGCCAAAGGCGGCATTTGCTGTTTCTTTACCTCGACGCATATCTGATTCATCAACCACATCATCGTGAAGCAATGTTGCGGTATGAATAAATTCAACAAAAGCAGCGGCTGTGGTGTGTTTATTACCTTCATAGCCAAGTGCGCGAGCTGATAATACAGCGAGCATGGGGCGAATACGTTTTCCACCACTGTTTACAATGTAGAATCCGAGTTGATTAATAAGGGCAACATCTGAGTTCAGTTGTGCCTGTATCTTCGCGTCGACTTCCGCCATATCGTGGGCGGTGAGCGCTTGGATAGCTTTAAAATCCATTATACGTCCAGCAAGATTGTTAGCCGCGTAGGGCGGAAAATATTTCGAATTGATACGTGAATCTTACACTAAAATAACCTTATCGTCATAACCTCAAATACAGCTATTTCAAACAGTTTTTGTGTTGGGTAGCTTTTCACCAATTTTCTTTCGAGAATGGCTTGCCACAAAGTCTCTTTTCGCGTAACATTCGCGCCCTATTGATGACAAGATTAAGCGCATACCCATTGCCCATTTTAGACGTGGCAAATGGCCTATGCGGAGAAGCGGAGTAAGACATGTACGCTGTTTTCCAAAGTGGTGGTAAACAACACCGTGTAAGCGAAGGCCAAACCTTACGCTTAGAAAAATTAGACGCTGAAACTGGCGCTAACGTTGAATTTGACTCAGTTCTTTTAGTAGCTAATGGCGAAGAAGTAACTGTAGGCGCACCGTTCGTAGCTGGCGGTAAAGTAACTGCTGAAGTTGTTACTCACGGTCGTGGCGATAAGATTAAAATCGTTAAGTTCCGTCGTCGTAAGCACTCTCGTAAGCAAATGGGCCACCGTCAGTGGTTCACTGAAGTCAAAATTACTGGCATCAGCGCTTAATAACAGGAGAATTTAAAGATGGCACATAAAAAAGCTGGCGGTTCTACTAATAACGGCCGTGATTCAGAAAGCAAACGCCTAGGTGTTAAGCGTTTTGGTGGCGAGTCTGTATTAGCAGGCAACATCATCGTTCGTCAACGTGGTACTAAGTTCCACGCTGGCACAAACGTTGGCCTAGGTAAAGACCACACTCTATTCGCTCTATCTGATGGTAAAGTGAAGTTTGAAGTTAAAGGTCCTAAAAACCGTAAATTCGTATCTATCGACGCTGAATAATTTTCAGAATCGACACGAATATTAAAGCCCTGCCTTTTTGGCGGGGCTTTTTATATCTGGAAGGTTTATGATTGATCGTGGCCCGATGATGGGTTTTTTTCTTGCAATGACCACTGCCATTTTTTGGGGTGCGTTGCCAATTGCAATGAAACAAGCCGTAGAAGTGATGGATCCTTTTACCATTGTTTGGTATCGCTTTATTACTGCAGCGTTTGGCTTAGGCCTTTTTTTAGCGTGGCGTAAGCAATTACCAATAATATCAAATCTTGGACGAATGAGCTGTGTGGTGCTTGTCATTGCCAGTCTTGGTCTCGCAGGTAATTTTGTACTGTATAACAGTTCATTAAAATATCTGAACCCTCCCGTAGTACAAGTGATTATCCAATTAGCTCCTGTGATGCTACTAGTATCAAGTGCTTGGGTATTTAAAGAGAAATTAGGTCGCCATCAAGTTGTAGGTGTAATTGCACTTATTAGTGGTTTGATTCTATTCTTTAATGAACGGCTTATTGAGTTGTTTACCAGTTTTTCTGGCTATACTGTGGGTGTTAGCCTTGCTGTTGCCGCTGCGTTAGTGTGGGTTGTTTATGGCTTGGCACAGAAGTGGTTATTACGGCAATTTTCATCAGCACAAATATTGCTGATGATTTATATTATCTGTGCTGTAATACTAACTCCTATGGCACAACCACAACAAATTTTAACAATGGATAACCGCCAATTAGGGATGTTGTTATTCTGTTGTGTTAATACGCTTGTTGGCTATGGTGCATTTGCAGAAGCAATGGCACGTTGGCAAGCATCACAAGTGAGTGCAGTGATCACACTGACGCCCTTGTTTACGATATTATTTGTCGATCTTGCGAGTTTGGCTTGGCCACAATATGTTGCGACGGTCTCTTTAAATGTATGGGGCTATCTCGGTGCTATGGTTGTGGTAGGTGGCGCTGTTTGTTGTGCTATAGGCCATAAGTTTATTAGCCCAAGCAAATAGTCAAGGTCCATGAAATAATTACTACGCGGTGATATGTGCTAAATGCCCTCATCGCAGTATGTTAAACGCCACAGTGCGGAGAAAAAAATGAAGTTTATAGATGAAGCGGTTATTCGCGCCGATGCCGGTGATGGCGGTAACGGTGTAGTAAGTTTTCGTACTGAAAAGTACATTCCTCGTGGCGGCCCTGATGGCGGCGACGGCGGCGACGGTGGTGATGTTTACCTATACGCTGATGAAAACTTCAATACACTAATTGATTACCGTTTTGAGCGTTTCCATGCCGCTGAGCGTGGTGAAAATGGCCGTGGCGGTAACTGTACTGGTAAACGCGGTGCGGATGAAGTATTAACAGTGCCTGTAGGTACACGTGCTATTGATGAAGATACCGGTGAAGTGATTGCCGATCTTACTGAACATGGTATGAAAGTGATGGTTGCTAAAGGCGGTTTCCACGGTCTAGGTAATACACGCTTTAAATCATCTGTAAACCGTGCACCACGTCAAAAGAGTATGGGTAGTAAAGGTGAAATTCGTCATTTACGTCTAGAACTACTGCTTTTAGCTGATGTGGGTATGTTAGGTTTACCTAATGCGGGTAAATCTACCTTTATTCGCGCTGTATCGTCTGCTAAGCCGAAAGTAGCTGATTACCCGTTCACGACCCTTGTTCCAAGCTTGGGCGTGGTACGTGTTGATGCAGAGCGTAGTTTTGTTGTTGCCGATATTCCAGGTCTAATTGAAGGTGCTGCTGACGGTGCTGGCTTAGGTATTCGCTTCTTGAAGCACCTTGAGCGTTGTCGCGTGTTATTGCACATGGTTGATCTGCTACCTGCAGATGGTTCAGATCCAGTAGAGAATGCCTTTACTATTATCAATGAGCTTGAGCAATACAGCGATAAACTTGGTAATAAGCCACGTTGGATTGTATTTAACAAAGCAGATCTTCTTGATGAAGAACAAGCACAAGAAAAGATCACTGAAGTGCTTGAAGCATTAGCATGGGAAGGCAAACACTATAGTATCTCAGCGTTAAACCGCATTGGTACTAAAGAGCTGACTTATGATCTGATGGCTGCTATCGATGCATTGCCTCGTGTTAAGTATGAAGTTGAAGAACAGAAAGAAAACAAAGTCGACTTTAAGTGGGATGATTACCACGCTGAACAGATTAAGAAAGTTCAGGATGAAGATGACGATGATGATTGGGATGATTGGAATGAAGATGATTATGATGTAGAGATTATCTACAAGCCATAAGTCTTTTTTCTATTTTGATGCTAAATAAGCCATGCCATTGAGGTGTGGCTTTTTTTGTGTTTAATCAACACGTGTAGCAGTGGCTTAGGTATGCTAGTTGTACTGAAATATTTTTTATAATGGATTGTAAATGGATATCAACATGGAGAGAGTATTACTGCCGTTGAGTGAAGCCCAGCAACGAAAAGTCACTCGGCTGGCCATAGAGGCTGGCCAGCGGTTATTACAACATGGTGCTGAGAGCACCGTTATTATGGATGTTACCCGTCGGTTAGGGTTAGCACTTGGTGTTGAACATGTTGAAGTGTCATTATCGGCGAGTTCAATGGTGATCAGTACTCGTCATTTAGGCTGTTGTATTACCACGACTCGACGTTGCCAAGACGGTGGTATCAACATGCAAATAGTGACCGATATTCAACGAATTTGTATTCTTGTTGAGCGAGGGTTATTGGATGATAATGACGTTCAACATCGCTTAGAAAACCTCAAAACTCAGCGTTATAATCGCTGGTTAGTGGTGGTTATGATTGGTCTATCCTGTGCTGCATTTAGTCGTTTAGCAGGAGGAGATTGGCCCGTATTTTTACTGACTTTTTGTGCCTCTTCTGTGGGAATGTATGTGCGTCAACAGATTGCCAGTTACCACTTTAATCCGCTGCTCAATTTTGGCGTTACAGCGTTTGTAACCACACTCATTTCAGGGCTTGGTGAAGTGTACAATATTGGTGCTCAACCCTTTTTAGCGATGGCCTCATCGGTACTGATGTTAGTGCCTGGTTTTCCATTAATTAATGCCGTAGCCGACATGGTAAAAGGTTTTCCAAGCATGGGTTTAGCCCGTTGGACAATGGCAAGTTTATTAACATTATCGACCTGTATGGGGATTATCGCCGCAATGAATGTACTGGGTGTGTGGGGGTGGTTACTATGACATTGATGGTGGCATTACTGAATGATATGTTGCTAGCGATGATCCCTGCATTGGGGTTTGCATTGGTATTTAATGTGCCTCAAAAAGCCTTAAAATATTGCGCTATTGGTGGTGCAATTGGTCATGGGACACGGTTTCTATTAATGCATTGGGGGCTTTCAATTGAGTGGTCAACTCTTATCGCTGCAACCACTGTTGGTATGATTGGTGTTCATTGGTCACACCGTTTTTTAGCCCATCCTAAAGTGTTTACTGTTGCAGCGTTGATCCCTATGGTGCCGGGGGTATTTGCCTTTAAAGCCATGATTGCTATCGTTGAAATCAACCATCGAGGCTTTTCATTAGCCTTATGGGGGGTCATGATTGATAACGTCTTGAAAGCGGTATTTATTGTTGCAGCGTTAGCGATTGGATTGGCGATGCCCGGGTTATTGTTTTATCGCCGTCGTCCTGTGGTATAACTACGGCAGAATGATAAAACAAGCACTGGCAACATAAATGGAGATGCAAAGATGAAGATCAGTATGATCGCAGCAATGGCACATGATCGGATCATTGGTAAAAATAATAGCATGCCATGGCATTTGCCGGCTGATTTTACATGGTTTAAGCATTGTACGCTAGGTAAACCGATTGTGATGGGGCGTAAAACCTTTGAGTCGATTGGACGTCCGTTACCGGGGCGGTTAAATATCGTGATCAGTCGTAATCCTGATTTTAATGCTGCGGGTATAACAGTTGTCAGTGATATTGCAGCTGCTCAGTTAGCGGCTAATGGTGCACCAGAGTTAATGATCATTGGTGGTGGCAGTATTTATCAAGCGTGTTTACCGATAGCGGATAGATTATATTTAACGTTTATTGATGCTGATATTGAGGGCGGGGATACGCAATTTCCAGAGTGGGGTGATCATTGGCATCCTGTTGAAAGTCAACATTATAATGCCGATGAAAAAAATGCTTATGCGATGGATTTTGTGATCCTTGAACGATCATAGGTAAGGTTGCAGTGTTTAATATCAAGAATGCCGACAATGACTGTCGGCATTTTTATGTGTCGTGATCATGCGTAGAGTGGGCACTCTGTGACAAACCGTTGTCCATCTTCCCAGCGTAGCATGGTTAAGCTATTGCCCCATACGCAGCCAGTGTCTAAGCCAATACAATGATCATCTTGGTGGCCCATTAATGCCGCCCAATGGCCGAAAATAATGGTTTTTTCTATCGGTTGAGTACGTTTAACATCAAACCATGGAATTAAATTACCGACGGTAGGATCATTAGGTTGCACCTTGCAGTGCATATCTAATCGTCCTAGAGGATCACAAAAGCGCATCCGTGTAAAGCTGTTGATCGTAAATCGTAATCGCGCTAAACGGGAAAGGTCGTCTTGCCACCAATCGGGACCATCGCCATACATGTTTTTTAATAACCATAAATAGTCATCAGATTGTAGCAGTTGCTCGACTTCACGTGCATGCTGACGGGCTTGCTCAAGTGTCCATTGTGGCGTAATACCAGCATGAACCATTACTAATGGATAGTGGGGGTGTTCAGCCAATAGAGGCTGGTGGCGTAACCAATCAAGTAATTCTTTGCTATCTTCTGCGGTAAAAATTTGATGAATATTATCGCTTTTTTTTGCGCGTGCTAGTTGGTGAGATACCGCTAATAAATGCAGATCATGATTGCCTAAAATAACCGTCGCATGATCGCCTAATGCTTTTACAAAACGTAATGTTTCTAAAGATTCAGGTCCGCGTGCAACCAGATCGCCTGCAAGCCATAAATGATCATGGTGAGGATCGAAATTTGCTTGGGCCAATAGTTTTTTTAAGTCGGGTAAACAGCCTTGAATATCACCGACAAGATAAGTCGCCATGGTGCTCCCATTAACAATGCGTTAATTAACATGAGATTAATCACATTAGGTTAATGAAGAATGTTCGGCATTGCTAGTCGAAATGGTGCAACTTCAACCTTAAAATGATTACCCGCCTCATCTTCCATGGTGTATTGACCTTGCATCACACCAACAGGTGTTTCGATGATAGTACCACTGGTATAAGTGAATTCATCAGTAGCATTAATATGAGGTTGTTGTCCGACAACGCCATCACCTTCAATAACCAATTTTTTGCCATTAGCATCGGTGATTAACCAATAGCGTTTAAGTAAGTGAGCGCTGCCACGACCTAAATTTTTAATGGTGATGGTATAGGAAAAGACGTAACGTTGCTGATCAGGTTGCGATTGTTCGGCGAGATAATGACTGACAACATGGCATTTGATCGTTGGAGGAGATGAGATACTCACAGGCAATATCCTTTGCTGATGATTTATTCTCATTTTAGTATTGTTGGCTGATAAATAAAGAAAACCCTGCGTAACACGTGACATGTTACACAGGGTTATTAGTGTTATAGCGCTGTTGTTAATGCGCGATAACGTTATTGCTCTTCTTTTTGGAAATTAACATCAAGCCAATTAGCCATAGCAACAAATTGTTCTACCGTAATATTTTCTGGACGGTGACCTGGGTTAATACCTAGCGCTTCTAGCTGTTCTGGTGTTAACAAGCCTTTGTAACAGTTACGGATTGTTTTACGGCGTTGGTTGAAGCCTTCACGACACACACGATCTAGCCATTTTAGGTTAGTACATGGGAACGGCAGTACTTCATACGGCGTCAAACGCACAACTGCTGAATCTACTTTTGGTGCTGGTACGAAAGATTCTGGCGGCACTTCCAATACTGGCATCACTTTACAGTAGTACTGCGCCATAACCGTTAAACGGCCGTAAGCTTTACTACCAGGACCTGCAGCTAGACGATTAACCACTTCTTTTTGAAGCATAAAGTGCATATCTAGTACATCTTTATGGAATTCAAAAATGTGGAACATCAACGGGGTTGAGATGTTGTAAGGCAAGTTACCGAAAATACGCAACTTATTATTTTCTTTAATAAGTTGTGTAAAGTCGAAGCGCATTGCATCGCCTTCATGAATCGTTAGTTTTGACGCTAGATCGGGGTGATTACGTAAACGCTCCGCCAAATCTCGGTCAAGTTCGATAACAGTAAATTTATCAACTAACTTACCAACATATTCAGTGATTGCACCAAGGCCGGGGCCAATCTCTACCAAGTTTTGGCCTGGTAAAGGGTTAATCGCTGACACAATGCCATCAATAATATATGGGTCTTTTAAAAAGTTTTGGCCAAAGCGCTTACGCGCGCGGTGACCTAAGTGGACTTGATCGCTGCTCATGCTTGTTTTTCTACCAATTCGAGGGCGTGGGATAGCGCTGTCCGAAGGCTACCTATGTCTGCTTGCCCAGTACCTGCGAGTTCCAGTGCGGTACCATGATCTACTGAAGTTCTGATAAAGGGAAGTCCCAACGTAATGTTGACAGATTTACCGAAGCCTTTGTATTTCAGCACCGGTAACCCTTGATCGTGATACATGGCTAACACCGTATCGGCATTAGCTAAATATTTTTCTTGAAAGATGGTATCAGCCGGTAACGGCCCGATAAGATCCATGCCTTCTTGTTGACGTAATTGCTCTAATGTTGGGGCTATGGTATTAATTTCTTCCATCCCCAAACAGCCATCTTCACCAGCATGAGGATTGAGCCCACAAACATAAATTTTGGGAGATTCAATACCAAATTTAGTGACTAGATCAGCATGCAAGATACGAATAACTTGTTTTAGCCGAGGTTCTGTAATGGCTTTAGCGACACAGTTTAAAGGAATATGGGTTGTTACTAAAGCAACCCGTAAACCTTCAGTTGCTAACATCATAACAACTTGCGCTGTATCAGACTGCTGTGCAAAAAACTCAGTGTGACCACTAAAAGAGACTCCAGCACGGTTAATGATCCCTTTATGAACAGGGCCGGTAACAATCGCGGCGAATTCGCCACTCATGCAACCTGCTGCGGCACGCTCTAATGTCGCTAATACATAGAGACCATTTTGCTCGTTAAGTTGCCCACAGGTCACTTTAACGGCGCTATCAACCTGAATGATTGTCATCGTTCCCGCTTGATGCGGTTGCGCTGCTAACTCGGACTGATAAGGCAAAATGGTTAAAGGTAAACCTAATTGAGCCGCACGTTCTACCATAACCTGCGCATCAGCACAAATAACAAGTTGGTGCGGCCAATGTTGCTGACACAAGGCAATGACTAAATCAGGGCCAATCCCGGCCGGTTCACCTGGGGTGATTACAATCCGTTGTGTGTTAGTCATATGCTTGTTATTAGCCATTATTTACCTTATTCATTTGTTCAATATATGCGCCAGCACGTAGGTCTTGTAACCATGTTTGCGCTTCTTCATTAAACTTACGATTAAAGAGGATTTGAGCGGCACGATTTTTTAATGCAGCTTCAGTGCGATCGACATTACGACGACCTTCCACTTCAACAATGTGCCAGCCAAATTGAGATTTAAAGGGTTGGCTAATTTTATCTATCGGTAATGTTTCTACTTCTTTTTCAAAAGCAGGCGCATAGATTGATGGTACTTGCCAGCCTAATTGGCCACCATTAGCCGCAGAACCTGGATCGGCACTGTATTGTTTAGCGGCAGCTGCAAAGCTTTCTTTGCCACTAATGATTTTTTGACGAATATTTTCTAATTCACGTTTCGCTGCAGCGTCGCTAAGAATAACCGAGGTCTTGATTAAAATATGACGGGCTTTTACTTCAACCACAGAAACTGTTGGCATGCCTTTAACGTCATTAATTTTTAAAATATGGTAACCAACGCCACTACGGAAAGGACCAATTACACTGTCTTTGCTGCTGGTTTTAATTTGGTCGGCAAAAATTGTTGGCATTTCTTCTTTGCTCATCCAACCCCACTCACCCCCTTTTAGGGCCTTTGGTCCTTTGGAGTAGCGGTAAGCCAATTCAGCAAAATTAGCACCTTGTTTGATCTCAGTATAAATTTTGTCAGCTTCTTGCTTGGCTTTTTCTCGGGTCGCTTTATCAGCGTCGTCATTAACAGCAATCTGAATTTGACTGATATTGTATTGGACGTTTTGTTGAGTTTGCTTTGCTAATTGTGCTGCAAGGTTATCAACTTCTTGAGGCAGAATATTGACCCGCTTACGCACAATAATAGTGCGAGCTTCAGAAGCTAGCATGTCATTACGTAATTGCTCACGGAACATTGGGTAGCTAATACCTGCGCTTGCTAAATCTTGACGTAGTTGATCAACGGTCATATTGCGTTGTTTAGCAACATCGGCAACGGCTTGATCTAATTGGCTATCATCAATGCGTAAACCCAGCTGTTTTGCCTGCTGGATCTGCAAATTTTCCATGATCAATTTATCCATCACCTGCTGGCGTAGAATATTGTTAGGAGGCAGTTGTTGCCCCTCTGCCGCCGCATTAAGATGAACTGTTTTCATCATTGCATTAACGTCACTTTGTAAAATCACGCCATCATTAACCGTGGTAACAATTTGATTTAGTTCTTGCAGTTGAGGAGCGGCAATCGCTGTTGCTGTCATGCCCATTAGCATTACGCTTAGCGCCGAATACTTCCACTTTTTCATTTATAGTCCGTCATGTTGAGTAGCGACATCTATTGCCGCCACGATCATTAATTTTTAAGTGTGAATGGGTCTGCATAACCCAGAATATTGCCGCCATCATCTGATGTTTGACCAAATGGTCGCGCACCTTGAAGCCCAAGGAGACTAAACGAGAAACTGACATTGCTGTCGTATTCGGTAAAATCTTGGTTCAATGGATCTTTTGCATAGCGATTGTAGCTTAACCCTATCATCCAACAGGCAGAGCGGTAAACCAAGCCTACGCGACTCTCTAGCATTTTATTGACATTCATATCTTGGAAATAATCCGCGGTAATATCAATATTATCGTTAATTGGGAAACCGGCAGACAGACCTAATTGTGAAATACCATCACGTTTACCATTGACTTCAACGTTAGGGTTATCAACATATTTTGTTAAGTAACTACTTGAAACATAGCGATAACTCGGTTGAACAAAGACTCGACCATCACGGTATTCAACGGCGGTACTGCCTTGCTGTATTTCATTTTCACTTGAGTCATATTGCATTGAACTTTTGAAGAACAAGTTATCATCAAGATTAAATTCGGTTTCTAGTGCCGTTGCAGAATAACTTTTTGCTTCAGTACCATCAGCGACGGGTTTATCAATATAGAATATTTGACCTAGCGACAGGGTAAAACGTTCCTTAAAATCTTCATCATAGTAACGTGTTGTGGCACCAACGGTAAATTGGTTAGCTGGCGCGATATAATCGTGACCGCTATATGTTCTATCGCTAAATAGACCATAATAATCTTGTTGTAAGCGGGTTGAATCATAGCCCCCACCGTTATAATTAACGGGGTTATAGATGCCACTTTGATCAACATTTTTAACATATAAATATTGCAGTTGTGGCTCTAAACTTTGAGTGTAATGCTCGCCCATGATTGAGGTATCACGTTCAAAGTAGAGGCTACTGTTAACTCTAAATTCAGGCACGGTACGATTAGCTGTTTTATCGAGAGTGCTTAATTTTGAGTTTTCATTAACATTAAATTGTTGATTGTAATGCGCATACATTAACTTAGCTTGTGTGGTGACTGACCACCAAGGTGTTGCGTAAGGTAAGGTTAATGTTGGATCAAAGGTAACTCGATCTGCGGTTGGTTTTGATCTGTCATCAGTATCAAATTTACTGATACTCATTGGTAAACTGAAATCTAAGCCATAAGGCAGATTAGATTTATAGTAGGTGCTTGATAGTTGGGGCATTAAACGGTATTGAGTGCCTTGGCCACTTTCAGTCAGTGGTTGAAAGTCACGTACCATTAAATTGGTATCCCAATTATCATTACGGTATGCCAACGATGCAGTTTGTAATAGGTTATTATCTTCACGTTGACCGATAATTGAGTCGACGTCATCAAAATATTTAGCATCACTGACTTTGCTATAATCAATGTTTAGTAACCAGTTTTTATCGATAATACCGCTATGTGTCCATTGGAAACCCCAACGCTTATCGTAGTCGCGGTATTTTTTATCGTGACCTAAATATTCACCGATGACTTTACCTTGACCAAAATCTGTCAGATAACGGAATTCAGAGGTTAACTGTAATCCTCTGTGGTTCATATACTTAGGGGTAACGGTTAAATCGTAATTGGGAGCTATGTTCCAGTAAAAGGGTGTTTCTAGCTCCATACCGTTTTTGGAGCCGTAGCTAATTGACGGGTATAAGAAGCCAGTAAGACGTTGATCGGTAACTGGAACACGCAACCACGGTAGATAAAATACCGGAACATCGAGTACTTCAAAGCGAGCATTGTATAGATCAGCAAAGGGTGACTTACCATCACGATCTAAACTACCGGCCGCAAAACGCCAGCTTTTATCGTTCTCAGGACAGGTGGTATAAGTCCCATCGGTCATTTTGTAAAATTGAGTACCATCAACATTGCGGCGTTCAATTAATTTAGCATCACCACGGCCCGCCTGACAGGTCATTCTATAGACTGCATCATCCATTTGTGCGTCTTTAGTATCAAGATCACTGGTTAAGCTTTTGGCATCAATGTCCATGCCACCATCTTGATAGAAAACATTACCGTTAGCGGTCACAATATTAGCGGGTTGTTGCAAGGTCGCTTTATCAGCCACTATTGTTCGTGTGCCTTGTTTAACGACTACATCACCTGAATATACTGCGGCTGTATTTTGTTGTGCTTCAACACGGTCAGCACTGATATGGATCGGTTCGTTGTTGGTATCTTGTTGGCGATCTTTTTCCGGAATACAGACGCCACGTACCATCGCAATTGGATTTTTGTTACCATTAATTGCATTATTAGCAGGATCGGCAATGGTTTTGTGGTTGTGATTACCACCACTTGTAGGGGTGATGTCAGCAGCCATTGCTGGGCCATATAGAGCTAAGCTAATCATTGTGGCTAGTAAACTGTGAGAGGTAAGTGACATCTAATTCAACATTCCTGTATCAATTTGGTGCAAGGCGAATTGTTGCGCTTTTTACAAGCATTCCCGATAAATGACAGCTATCATAATGCAAATTTAACGCGACGGCATCTTTTCAGCGCATGCTGTTGGGTAAACAGTGAAAAAATTAACGAACTACCAGAGAGTATAGAATGCAGAGAACGGGTATATGGGGAAAAATTTTCGGTGCTCTACTGGGAATATTGCTTGGCCCTAAATATATAGGCTTTTTAATTGGTTTATTTATTGGCCATCAATTTGATAAAGCGTATGCCCGTCAAATGAATGGCGGTTTTGGTGGCTTTGGTGGTAAAAATGCGACCAATGCAGAGCGCCAAGCAGAGTTTTTTAATGCCTGTTTTGCAACCATGGGACATATGGCTAAGGCTAAAGGTCGCGTAACGGAAAACGAAATTCGAGTGGCAAGTACGATTATGGATCGTATGGGGCTGCAAGGTGAGTCTCGTCGCCAAGCGCAAAATGCGTTTCGTGAAGGTAAAGAAGATGACTTTCCTCTAGAAGAAACCCTTAACCGGGTTCGTAGTCGCGCTGGTCGAGCTGATTTATTACAGTTTTTTTTAGAACTTCAAATTCAAGCGGCGTTTGCCGATGGGCAATTACACCCGAAAGAACGTGAACTATTACATGTTATTGCACGTTATCTTGGTTTCTCTGAAGCTCAATTAGAACAACGTTTACAGATGCAAGAAGCGGCATTTCGTTTCCAACAAGGTGGTTTTAATCAGCAGTATCAACAACAAGGTGGCGGTTTTCAGGCACCACCTACTCGTGATCAATTAGCGGATGCATTTAAGGTTTTAGGTGTTAACGAAGACGCGTCAGCACAAGAAGTAAAACGTGCTTACCGTAAACAAATGAATGAACACCATCCTGATAAATTAGCAGCTAAAGGTTTACCACCAGAAATGATGGAAATAGCTAAGCAAAAGACCCAAGAACTGCAAGCGGCTTATGATCTGATTCGTAAAGAAAAAGGCTTTAAATAATCAGCTAACAGAACTGACAGTTGAACTGTTATTAGCAATGAAAAGAAGCGAGCGCAATGCTCGCTTTTTTGTGGCTTAAAATCGAGATTACAGCTGATTTTTATGGGTACCTTGATGAAAACTATTAATATTATCTATTAATTGATTAACCAATGTTTGAATGGCAGAGTCAGACCCCCATGCCACATGCGGGGTTAAAATTAAATTTGAGAGACTGCTATGAGCAATTAACGGATTTGTTGTGGGGGCGGGCTCTTCGGTAAATACATCGATACCCGCAGCCGCTATTTGGCCAGAGAGTAATGCATCCACTAAGGCTTGTTCGTTAATTAGACCACCACGACTGGTATTAATGAGTATTGCATTTGGTTTCATCAGGGCTAACTGTGGTGCTGCAATCATATTATGGGTAGTTGACGTCAGTGGGCAGTGCAAACTAACTATATCAGCTTCCCGTAGAACTTGTTCAAACGGATGATAGCCATCACGGCATTGGGTTGCACCTGCATGTTCAGCAAAGAGAATATTCATGCCGATAGCTTGCGCTAGTGTTGCAACGGCTTGACCTAAACTACCATTACCAATAATCCCTAAGGTTGATCCTGCGACATCTGTAATGGGGTGGGTGAAAAAACAAAATTGTTGCTGACGTTGCCATTCACCGTTGCGAATGTCTTGTTGGTAACCTGCAAGATTACGTTTAAGAGCAAAAATCATTGCAATAACATGTTCAGGTACAGATCGTGTGGCATAGCCTTGAATATTTGCTACTTTAATATTGTGGCTACGACAGTAATCGAGATCAATATTGTTAGTGCCAGTAGCGGCAATGGCAATAAATTTAAGCTGGGGTAATTGTGCCAGTACTTGACTATCAAGGATGACTTTATTGGTGATTACAATTGTGGCGTGTTGGAGACGCTCAACCACTTGTGATGGTGTTGTTGCTTCGTATTGATGCCATTGGTGACAGAAGGCTGGACGAGGAAGACTAATGTGTGCTGGAATGGTTCCATGATCAAGAAAAACGATGGTTTCCATGGCTAACCTCAATAAACAATGAATGCGGGTCTTACGCTAGCATTCATTGTTAAAGATGCCTACCGCTTACGGGTAAATAGTTTGAGTCGGTGCTTGTGGATAAAACTCACACGGTGCAAAAAGGTGCATTGGCTCATCAGTACCTGGATGGGTAAATGTTAGCTCTGCTGCGTGCAATAACAGTCGTGGTGATGCTGCAATTGCTTCATCATTGGCATAGAATTTATCACCTAAAATAGGGTGTCCTAGTGCTTGCATATGGACGCGTAACTGATGTGAACGCCCTGTGATCGGTAATAAGCGTACTAAGGTGCTATTTTCATCGCGACTGAGTACTTCATAGTGGGTTACTGATGGTTTACCGTCATCGAAACATACTTTTTGGCGAGGACGGTTGGGCCAATCACAAATCAATGGCAAATCAACGGTACCGCTATCGTGTTCCATGTGTCCCCATACGCGTGCGTAATACACTTTTTTGGTTTCACGCTCACGAAATTGCGCTTTAAAATGGCGTTCAGCAGCTTTATTTAACGCTAATACAATCAGCCCTGATGTACCCATATCTAAGCGATGTACAATTTGTGATTGGGGATATTGAGCTAATACGCGCGCAAATACACTGTCATGGTGCTCAGGTTGACGACCGGGATTAGATAATAGACCTGCTGGTTTGTTGACCGCGATAATATCGTTATCAACAAAAAGGGTATCTAACCAAGGATCGGTCGGTGGATTGTAGTTCAACACAGGCAATGGTTTCATGGTGCGCTCGTTGGTGAGAGTGAAAAAATTGGTCAGCATACTAATATGAATACCTTACAATTGGTATGTATATAGCACTACAGCCATAAAAAAACCGCCGATAAAATGCAGTAAACATATCATCGACGGCTGAATTTTTGTCGTTATAACATCAGTAATTAGTTATGGCTAACAACAATTAAACGTAATGAATCAAGTTGAATTTGTGCTTTAGCAATGTAATCAGTTAAATCTGAAATTTGGGTTTCGATTAACTCTAACTCATCATCACGAATGTTAGGATTAACTGCTTTTAAAGCCAATAAACGTTGATACTCTGCTTGTAATGTTGTTTCCATCTCTGCTTGTGCTTGACTACGAACGGTGACTAATTCTTTGTCAATTTCGCGTTCAGCGTGGGCGATTAGAGTATGGATCTCTTTTTGAACTGAGTTAACCAACTTACTACTTAAATGGCGATTAATTGGACTTAACTGACGGTTAAAGCTTTCAAACTCGACATTTGCAGAAAGGTTATTGCCTTTGCTATCAAGTAAAATACGAATCGGTGTTTTAGGTAAGAAACGACCAATACCTGATTGTTTTGGTGCTTGTGCATCAACCACATAAATCAGTTCTAATAATAACGTACCGACAGGCAGTGCTTTGTTTTTCAGTAATGAAACCGCAGTTGTGCCGACACCTTCACTCAATAGCAATTCGATGCCACCTTGAATCATTGGGTGTTCCCAACTGATAAAGTGTAGATCTTCGCGTGATAGTGCAGTGTTACGATCAAAAGTGATCGTGCAACCGTCATAAGGTAAGCCTGGATAGCTGGCAACCATCATGTGTTCTGATGGTGTTACAACAATCGCATTTTCACCTTTATCATCTTGGTTAAGACCAATGGTGTCAAACAAACCCAGAGCGAAAGAGACTAAGTTAGTATCGCCATCTTTACTGCTGATTTGCTCAACCAATTGTTGTGCTGCTTCGCCACCATTAGAGTGAATTTCAAGTAATCGGTCACGACCTTGTTCTAACTTACTTTTCAGTTCGTTATGTAGCGCTGCACTTTGAGTGATCACCGCTTCTAGGGCGTCGCTGTCTTGCTTATCACTGGCAAGTAGTGTGATTAAATCTTCACATACTGCTTCATAAACAGGACGACCCGTAGGGCAGGTTTCTTCAAACGCGTTTAAGCCTTCGTTAAACCAACGTGCCAATAACGCTTGTGAAGTGCCTTCAAGGTGTGGGACATGAATTTCAATTTCACGCTGCTGGCCTATACGATCTAAACGACCAATACGCTGCTCTAGTAAATCTGGATTGCTCGGTAAATCGAACATCACTAACTGATTAGCAAACTGGAAGTTACGGCCTTCTGAGCCGATTTCTGAACAGATTAATACCTGTGCGCCACTCTCTTCTTGAGCAAAATATGCCGCGGCTTTATCACGTTCAATAATAGACATCCCTTCGTGGAACACTGTCGCACGAATACCTTCACGTTCACGCAAAGCTTGCTCTAACGTTAATGCGGTTTGAGCACGAGAACAGATCACCAATACTTTTTCATTACGGTTGGCTTTTAGCATATCTAGCAGCCAGTTAATGCGAGGATCAAAGTTCCACCATGTTGCTGATTCACCTTCAAATTCTTGATAGATATCTTCAGGGTAAAGCAGTTTAATCGCTTTTTCATTAATGCTGAGTTTACCAGCCATCATGCCAGCAACACGCATAGCAGTGCTGTATTGATTAGGCATCGGCAATGGGTACATATTAAGGTGACGCTTAGGGAAACCTTTGATTGCTGAACGGGTGTTACGGAATAATACGCGGCCTGTACCGTGGCGATCCATGAGGTTACGGATCAACTCGTGACGTGCTTCAAGTGCTTTTGCATCGTCTGCTGTGGTCGCATTTTCAATCGCAGTGATCATTGGCTCAACATTCTGACCAGCAAGTAAATCAATTAAAGTTTGCTTGGCTTTGCTATCGAGTTTTTCTCCCGCCAGTAATTGAGATACAGCTTCTGCAACAGGTTCGTATAGACGCTCTTCTTCAACAAAGGCCTCGTAATCGTAAAAACGATCAGGGTCTAATAAGCGTAGACGAGCAAAGTGACTTTCACGGCCTAATTGCTCTGGGGTTGCGGTTAGTAGCAATACACCTGGCGTTTTTTCTGCAATCGCTTCAACCACTTGGTATTGACGGCTTGGACGCTCTTCACTCCATTCAAGGTGGTGCGCTTCATCAACAATCAATAGATCCCAATCGGCATCTAAAGCTTGTTCAAATCGACGGCGGCTTTTACGTAGAAAATCGAGTGAACACAACACGTATTGCGCTGTATCAAATGGGTTAGCCGCATCTGCTAAAGATTCAACACAACGCTCTTCATCAAAAATAGAAAAATGAAGATTAAAGCGACGCATCATTTCTACAAGCCATTGGTGCTGTAGGGTTTCAGGTACCAAAATAAGAATACGTTCAGCACGGCCTGATAGCACCTGTTGGTGAATGATCATACCCGCTTCAATGGTTTTACCTAAACCTACTTCATCGGCTAAAAGTACGCGTGGCGCATAACGACGACCCACTTCATGAGCGATGTAAAGTTGATGTGGGATTAGACCTGCACGCATGCCACATAAACCACGCAATGGGCTTTTTAGTTGCTCATACTGATTTTTTAGCGCGCGGTAACGTAATGCAAATCGATCCATACGATCAATTTGACCTGCAAATAATTTATCTTGCGGTTTATTAAAACGAATTTGATGGCTTAAAAATATTTCACGTAACGCGACATCGCTTTCTTCGGTATCTATACGAGTGCCGATATAAGTGATAATTCCTTTATCTTCTTCGATCGCTTCAACTTTTAGCGACCAGCCTTCATGGCTTTCAATCACATCGCCAACATTAAACATTACACGGGTAACGGGTGCATCATGTCGAGCGTATAAACGGTTTTCATCTGATGCTGGAAACATCAAGCTAACAGTACGAGGCTCAATCGCAACGACTGTTCCCAAACCTAAATCACTTTCTGTATCACTGATCCAACGTTGACCCAAAGCAAATGGCATAGTGCTAGAAACCTTCTAATTATTTGATATAAAGGAAAAATTATAATTCGCGTTGTCTATTTATTGTCTATAATAAAACTACATGCATAAATGAATAATATGGCATACACATAACTCAAAAATGGGGGAGTTATGTTACTGCATGATGTGATTAAGGTCACGGTGAAAGTGCGCAAAAGAGGCGTGAATCTTAATGTCATTTTAGTTTCATTAACATAGGTTTTAATTGTGGTAGATATTACAAATTAACAAAATGGCTAATTTTGACGTAAGCTAAAAGAGTGATAGCCAAGTTTATTGTTGTTCGCCCTACCAAGGAGGTGCTTATGGACAATGCCGAACGGAAACTGTTTGTACTTGATACAAATATTCTGCTTCATGAACCTCTCGCTATCTTTTCTTTCCAGGAACATGATGTCGTGATTCCAATGACCGTACTGGAAGAATTAGATCGTATTAAAGACAGTAAGCGCGATATTTCTCGTGATGCACGGGTTGCTATTCGAGCGCTTGAAAATATCTTTCACGATGCCACTCCAGAGCAAATCTCTGCGGGTATTCCTTTTAATGATCAGATTCCACATAATGGCACGATCGCTATTTTTGCTGATTATGAGATCAAACAAACGGTTCATGCCTTTAGTGATAAAGCCGGTGATAACCGTATTCTTAATAGTGTTCTTTTCCTGCAACAAAAACACGCTCCCAGAAGCGTAGTCTTAGTCACTAAAGATATCAATATGCGCTTGCGGGCTAAAGGTGCAGGTGTATTAAATGTTGATGACTATCGCTCCGATCAATTGATTGATGATGTTGCTTTACTCAGTAAAGGTTTTCACCGTTATAACGGTAATTTTTGGGGCAATGTCGCTGAGTGTTATTCAGAAAATCGAGGCAGTTCAACGTTACATACATTACCGCGTGAATTATTTGAGGCACCGTATATAAACCAATATTTATTAGATGATAGTCAAGATTTTGCTGCACGAATTAAAGCTATTGGAGACAAAGACGTCACGATCAAAGATATTAGTTATGATCGGTTGATGAATCGCCAAGCATGGGGAGTACATCCTAAAAATATTTATCAAGGCATGGCGTTAGATGCAATGCTCGATCCTAGTATTGATTTAGTGATACTTACTGGTCCTGCTGGTTGTGGTAAGACTATTTTAGCCATGGCTGCTGCGTTAGAACAGGTAATTGAAAAAGGCATGTATGACAAGATTATTGTTACACGTAATACGCCTGAAATCGCCGAGTCTATTGGTTTTCTACCCGGTACGGAAGAAGAGAAAATGTTGCCGTGGTTAGCAGCAGTAACCGATACTATGGAAGCGCTACATAAACATGATGTTTGTACTGATGGCTCAATGAAGTACATTTTTGATAAAGCCAACATTCAATTTAAATCAATTAACTTTATGCGCGGACGCTCAATTCAAAATGCCTTTGTGTTACTTGATGAGTGTCAAAACTTAACCGCATCACAGATCAAAACGATTATTACCCGTTGTGGTGAGGGAACTAAACTAGTGTGCTCGGGTAACTTGGCACAGATTGATTCTAATTATTTATCCCCTGTGACATCTGGTTTAACCTACATTGTCGAACGCTTTAAACACTTTGAGGGCAGTGCCAATATTTATATTAATGGTGTGGTACGAAGTCGCTTAGCTGAATTTGCAGAAGAAAATCTTTAAGATTGAGATCGTATTCTGCTAACAATATGAATGATTAAGACGGTGACTTATTTGCAGATAAAGCAGATAAGTCGCCTTTTTTTAATGTTATTGTTAGCATTATGGTATAGCAGTTAAGCCGAGATAATGACGTAGATCTGCATGCTGCGGCTGATTGAGTAATGCTTCTGTGCTACCAAATGCTTTTACATCGCCGTTATCAATAAAAATGCATTTATTCGCAATTTTTTTCGCATCATCAGGACTGTGAGTGATCATTAATACCGTGATGGCTTGTTGTTGCGCAAGTTGTTGTACCAGCTGTAGCATGTCATTTCGTAATGCAGGATCTAATGCAGAAAATGGCTCATCAAGCAGTAATAAAGGCCGTTGTCGAATCAAACAGCGCGCTAATGCTACTCGTTGTCGCTGTCCACCTGACAGTTGTTCTGGTAAACGTGATAAATATGCCGTTAACCCCACTTTTTCAGCTGCATCATGTACTTGTTGTTGTTGCTGAGGACTCAATTTAAGACGAGGATCAATGCCAAGCGCAATATTTTCATACACGCTGAGGTGAGGAAATAAGTTGTGTTCTTGAAACAACATCGATAATGGTCGTTGAGCAGGATCAAGTGTAATAATCGATTGCTGGTGGATAGTAATATCGCCACTATTTGGCTGTAAAAATCCCGCAATAAGCGCTAATAAAGTACTTTTTCCTGCACCACTTGGACCAATTAATGCCGCAATATCTCCTTGTTGAAGGCTAAAGTTAAAGCTTAACGTCATTGGGCGTTCATGTTGGCGTTGCGGCTGATAGGTATAACTGAGCTGGTTGACATTAAGCATGGTGTTTACCTTTGGTGCGGCGAGGTTGGAAACAATATTCAATGGCGCTGAATAAACCTAAACTGAGTAATAACAATAATAATGCAGCCACAGCAGCACCATCCATGCGATAGCTACCCATTAATTGAAATAAATACAGCGGTAGAGTTTGAAAATCTTGGCTGCCAAATAAAGCAATCGCGCCCAGATCACCCAATGAGAGTACCAAGCTTATTGCCAATGATTGCGCAATAGGTTTACGCAGTGCTCGCCATTCTACAAGCCGTAAACGTGACCAACCCCTCATACCTAAACTTCGACATAATATATTGTATTGTTGAGCAATATGTAGCATCGGCTGACTTAACGTCTTGATGACATAAGGCAATGCCATTAGTGCATTAACCCCCACAACAACCCAAAAAGCAGCGCCATAGGCATCGGTATATTGACGCAGCAATAAGAATATTCCGGTACTTAAGACCAGCCCTGGCGTGACTAAAATGATGGTGCCGATCATTTCGATACTATCGGCACTAAAACGTTGTTGAGTTAAGCGTAATTGTCGACTCGCCAGTAATATCATCACCCCAAACACAAAGGCTAAACAACAAGCCATAACCGCAATCTGAAGCGAATTAGCGACGGCATGCCACAGTGCCGACTGCTGTAATAACTGTGGCAGTTGCCGGTTTAAGCCAGCAACAAAGACTGCAATAATTGGCGGGATCACTAGCAATATCGCTGCGATGATCCAGCTCCAATCCCAGCATTTTGCGCGCCAGTTATCTTGATAGTTGACTACATTATTACTAATAGAGGCGCTAAAAGTCGCTAACGGTTTCGCAAAACGGTGGCTCAGTAATACCAGTCCACCACAAAGGATCATTTGCCATAACGCCAAAATAGCCCCTGTGGCGAGATCAAAGTCATAGCGAATAGCTTGATAAATCGCCAGTTCAATAGTGGTTGATTTAGGTCCGCCCCCTAGCGACATGATCACCGCAAAACTGGTAAAGCACAGCATGAAAATAAGCCCTGCGACATGAGGCAGTTGTTGGCGTAACCGCGGCCAAGCCACTAACTTAAATTTATACCAGCCACGAATACCTAAATGGGCAGCTAATTGATGTTGTTCATGGGGAATTGATTCTAGACTTTGAAGTAAAAACCGCACCGCTAATGGTAAGTTGAGAAACACATGCGCCAGTAAAATGCCGCTTAAACCATAAATGTTTAGCCGTGGTAATCCTAACAGGCTTAATCCATGACTAATAATGCCGCTTTTGCCGTAGATCGCTAATAGACCAAATACCGCCACTAACACTGGCATCACTAATGTCATCGCAAACAAACGTAATAACAGCTGTTTGCCAATAAAATCACGTCGTGATAGCGCGTAAGCTATCGCAATTGCAGGTACGATGCTCAGCAATGTGGATAGTAAGGCTTGGTAAAAACTAAATCGAGTCACATGACGAAGGTAAGGATCATGCCATAGACTACTCAGTTGCCATTGACCAGCATGAAGTATTAGGCTGGTGATTGCTGCGATCACCAGTAATAAAATAAGCCCGACACTCAATAGTCCGGGCATAAGTTGAGTTACACGTTTATTCACCGCGGTATGCCATTATTGGGTCAGCGCTTGCTGCCATTCTCGAATCCATGCTTTACGCTTTTGAGCTACTTCATCAGCACTAAATTCTAATGCTTTATCTGGAATAACTAATTGCTTAAAAGCGGCTGGCAGTGGTTGTTTAGTGACAGGGTACATCCAATTATGGGTCGCGATTTGAGATTGAAAAGCGTCACTAACAATAAACTGCATAAACTGATCAGCCAGTTTAGGATGCGGGCTGTTTTTCATTTTAGCGGCCACTTCCACTTGCATATAATGGCCTTCTTTGAAGTTAGCCGCTTTATACTGATTTTTGTGCTCTTCTATAATGTGATAGGCCGGTGAGGTGGTGTATGACAAGACCATGTCGGCTTCACCATCAAGGAACATGCTGTAAGCTTCAGACCAGCCTTTAGTAACCGTCACCGTATGTTTAGCAAGTTGTTGCCATGCAGCGGCAGCCTTATCGCCATATACCGATTTCATCCATAGCATCAGCCCTTGTCCTGGGGTTGAAGTGCGAGGATCTTGGTAGATGACACTGATATTTTGATCGTTAACCAGCGCTTTTAAACTGGTAGGTGGGTGGGGTAATTTAGTGCTGTCATAAACAAATGCAAAATAGCCGTAATCATAGGGAATAAAGGTATCGTCATGCCAACCTTTAGGTAAGGTTAATTTACTTAGATCAACATGTTGTTTAGCCAGTAATCCCGTTTGTTTGGCTTCAGTCATCAGGTTGTTATCAAGCCCCAATAGAATATCTGCTTGGCTACGGCTGCCTTCTAAACGCACTCGATTAAGAATTGATACACCATCTTCTAAAGAGACGAAGTTAACTTTGCAACCATCGCATTGGGCTTCAAAGGCTTTTTTGATAATAGGCCCCGGTCCCCACTCGGATGAAAACGAGCTGTAGGTATAAACATTAAGGGTGTTATCGGCGGCCAAGACGTTATTTGAGAGTAACGCTATCGATATTAGCGGTAAAAGTGTGTAACTGATTTTCACTATGCGCTCCTGATGTCAGCATCCTGCAAACAAAATAAAAAGAGAGAGCGGCACAGGGTTGAGAGGATAAATATCAGCTGTAATAGCAGATTTGCAATGGCAAAAACCAGTGCGTTTCTCAATTCCTACGCCAGCATTACCTGGTTCAGGTTCAATGGGTTCTGCTATATCAATCACGATAATAACAACAATCTCAGCCAAAAGGCTCCCCAATGAGAACGCGACTATTGTACCTGTAACTAGCGTTAAGTTATAGCTTCTGATTTAACAACCAGTTGTAATCAAACTGAATGTTATTGGCATTGATTTTATTATGCAGTAGATACTGATTTATATGCTGCAGTAATGCTTGTTGGTTGCCAAAGTCGCTATCATACCAGTCATAAATAGATGATAGGGTGGTTTGTTTTGAGCTGATTTTTACCCCTTTATCACTATTAATAAAACGACTAGCTGCCGCATCTAGTTGGTGATTAAGTTGCTGGCTGTCAAATACTTGCGGCAGTAAATCTGGGCAGCCTAAACTGGCACAATTAACCGCATAATGGATACGAGGATCACGCCAAATAGGGCGCAATATGCGATGTTCAATATCGTTAAGGCTAAGAGTTTTATTATTGATGGTGACGATAGGTTGATCCCAAGGACCAAAGCTGAAAAAACCACCCAGTTTGGTGATTGAAGTGAGTGGGTAATTATTAATGATCAATTGAACGGTGAGCGCATTATAAAGGTTAACCCAATAAGAAAATTGAACATCACGATTATATTGGCGTGGATCAAGTTTAGCTAGGTGATTGATATAAAACTGTAATTTCTGTTTGTCGGCAGGGGTAACAGCGTTATAACGAAATAGGGTTTGTTGCGGATTAACCACTAAATATTTAGTTAATAATTGTTGCCATTGCTGATGATCAATATCGTGTTGATTGTTGACAACATGATCTTGCCAATAGGGTAATAGATTCGCTTTGGGAGCGGCAAATAGAGACCAAGAAAAGAAAATTAATAATAAGCTAAATGCAATACGCATACAGAACCTGTTATAAAAAGAGATATTAATAGGAGACCGTAATGACAGCTGATTTATTACAGCTGAGAAGGGCGATACTAACGCCTGAGATTAACAGGCGTTAGAATTGAGGTTAGCTAATTTAAGCGAGGTAAGTCGGAATATTGGCTTCATATTCAGCAATTTTGGCTTGGTATTGTAGTGTTAAGCCAATGTTATCTAATCCATTTAGCAGGCAGTGACGACGAAATTCATCAATTTCAAATGGATATTGGTTACCGTTAGCCGTTACTGTCATTGCTGCAAGATCAACACAGATTTCAGCGCCTTCAATTGTCTCTACAAATTCAAATAACTCATCAACTTGTTGATCGCTAAGACGAACAGGGATCATTTGGTTATTGATAGCGTTACCATAAAAAATATCGGCAAAGCTAGGAGCTATCATTACTTTAATACCGTAATCTGCTAACGCCCATGGTGCATGTTCACGCGATGATCCACAGCCGAAATTTTCGCGAGCCAATAAAATGGTCGCGCCTTGGTAACGGGGATCGTTCATTATGAAGTCGGGATTGAGCTGTTGACCGTCTTCGTCTAAAAAGCGCCAATCATGAAATAAATGTTGCCCAAAACCTGTCCGCGTCACTTTTTGTAAAAACTGCTTTGGAATAATGGCATCGGTATCAATATTGGCAGTATTTAATGGCACCACCAATCCGGTATGTTGAGTAAAACCTGTCATGTTTACATCCTTTTGTTACGCAGATACGGGATCAAGTTGGCGAATATCAATAAAGTGACCAGCACACGCTGCCGCTGCCGCCATCGCGGGGCTCACTAAATGGGTACGACCATCACGCCCTTGACGACCTTCAAAGTTACGGTTGCTGGTAGAAGCGCAGCGTTCACCGGGACCTAAGCGGTCGTTATTCATTGCCAGACACATTGAACAGCCGGGTAGTCGCCATTCAAAGCCTGCTTCAATAAAGATCTTATCAAGCCCTTCTTTTTCTGCTTGTGCTTTCACTTGCTCTGAGCCGGGAACGACTAAAGCTTGAACGTTAGCAGCCACTTGTCGACCTTTCGCAATCGCAGCTGCTGCGCGCATATCCTCAATACGTGAGTTAGTGCACGAGCCGATAAATACTTTATCAATCGAATAATCAGCCAGTGATTTTTTAGCTTCTAATCCCATATAGGCTAATGCTTTTTTTGCTGATGTTTGTTCTACTGGATCTGTAAAACTTTCAGGTGCTGGAATAGGTTCATCGACAGCAATCACTTGGCCAGGATTGGTGCCCCATGTGACTTGCGGCTTTATCTCTTTAGCATCAAGTGTCACTACAGCATCAAAGTCAGCCTCAGGATCAGATTTCAAGGATGTCCAGTATTTTACTGCGGCCTCAAAGTCAGCATCTTTCGGTGCAAATTCTCGATTTTTAATATAATCAAAAGTGGTTTGATCCGGTGCAATTAGACCGGCTTTCGCACCGAGTTCAATTGCCATATTACACACTGTCATTCGACCTTCCATGCTAAGGTCTGTGATCGCTTCACCACAGAATTCAACGACATAGCCCGTTCCGCCGGCAGCTGTGGTTTTACCAATAATTGCTAATACAATATCTTTAGCGGTAATACCTGCCGCCACTTTGCCCTTAACCTCAATTTTCATGGTCTTAGCAAGAGACTGTTTAAGGGTTTGAGTCGCTAACACATGTTCTACTTCCGAGGTTCCAATACCGAAAGCCAGTGCACCAAAAGCGCCATGGGTTGCAGTGTGTGAGTCGCCACAAACAATGGTCATACCCGGTAAGGTAATACCGAGTTCAGGTCCCATAACATGGACAATACCCTGATATTTATGGTTCAGATCGTAGAGGGTAACCCCAAAGTCAGCACAGTTTTTAGCCAGTGTTTCCATCTGAATGCGTGCCATTTCACCACAGGCGTTAATATCTTTGGTTTGAGTAGAAACGTTATGATCCATAGTGGCAAAGGTTTTATTCACTTGGCGAACTTGGCGACCTTGTTCACGTAGTCCATCAAATGCTTGTGGTGAAGTCACTTCATGAACTAAGTGGCGGTCAATATATAAGATCGGGTTTTCACCCGCTGCGGCAACTACCACATGGGCATCATAGACTTTTTGATAAAGTGTTTTGGCTTGGTTTGAGGGTGACGTTATTGTATTCGACATCATGCTGATCCTTATGATTGTTGAATATAGGCGGCGATTTTGTCACCCATTTCACTGGTTGTCAGCGTAGTGCCTGCTCCTGCTAGGTCGGCAGTAAGTTCTCCCGCTTCGAGTGCTTGAGCAACTGCTTTTTCAATAGCACGTGCTGCATCTTCTTCACCAAGGCTGTAACGTAACATTAAGGCTGCTGATAGAATTTGAGCAATTGGGTTAGCAATATTTTTACCTGCGATATCCGGTGCTGAACCGCCAGCTGGCTCATAAAGACCAAATTTTTGTTGGTTTAAACTGGCTGATGGCAACATGCCCATTGAGCCGGTGATCATGGCACATTCGTCGGAAATAATGTCACCGAAAATATTGGAACATAGCATCACATCAAATTGTGATGGATCTTTGATAAGTTGCATGGTGGCGTTATCAATGTACATGTGGCTTAAGCTAACATCAGGATAATTAACAGCCACCTCTTCGACCACTTGACGCCATAAAATTGAGCTTTGCAGGACATTGGCTTTATCGATGGAGCAGACTTTTTTACGGCGTAAGCGAGCAGATTCAAAAGCAATTTTAGCAATCCGCTCAATTTCATAGCGGTGATAAATTTCAGTATCAAATGCTTTTTCTTGTGCGCCTTCACCACTACGTCCTTTGGGCTCACCAAAATAAATACCGCCAGTGAGTTCACGCACTACTGCAATATCAAATCCACGCTCAGAGATATCTGCCCGCAGTGGAGAAAAATGTTCTAAGCCTCGGTGAATTTGTGCCGGGCGTAGATTACAGAATAATTCAAAGTGTTTGCGTAGTGGTAAAAGTGCGCCGCGCTCAGGTTGGTCATTGGGGGCGAGGTGTTCCCATTTAGGACCGCCAACAGAGCCAAACAATACCGCATCAGCGGCTTCACAACCTTTTAGCGTGATAGAAGGTAAAGGGCTGCCGTGATTATCAATTGCAATACCACCAACATCGAACTGATGACAATGAAGGGTAATATCAAATTTTTGTTGAACTGCGGCTAAGACTTTGTGTGCTTGTTGCATCACTTCGGGGCCAATACCGTCACCGGGTAGTACTGCTATATTATATGAACCTGCCATGGTGGGTGCTCTCCATAATGTACTAAAAATAAAATAAAATTTGTTAATAAATAACGTTAGTGGCTATGTTGTTGTTTGATTGTCGCGATTTGATCGGCGCGATAAATACTATTGATAACGTGGATCAGAGCTTGACCTGACGCTTCAACAATATCCGTCGCTAAACCTGTGCCGTGGTACTTACGGCCTTTGTAATTGGCAATGATATCGGCCTGTCCTAAACCATCTTCACCTTCGCCTTTAGCGGTAAGATCAAACTTATCAAGTACAATTTCATACCCAGTTAGGCGGTAGATGCATTGATACAAGGCATCGACAGGACCATTGCCGACGGCGGCCTCACATTTTTCTTGATCGCCACATTGAAGTTTAATGCTGGTGGTTGCCATCACGCTGCCTGACTGGACACTTAAATAGTTTATTTTGAAATAGTCATCTTCATCACGCAGATTAGAAAAATGCATTAAGGCTTCAAGATCGTAATCAAACACTTGGCCTTTACGATCAGCAAGGCTAAGAAAATCCACATACAGTTTATCAAGATCGTATTCATTCTCGGTGTAGCCAAGGGTGTCCATATGACTCTTAACGGCAGCACGACCAGAGCGACTTGTAAGGTTCAAGGCTTGATTTTTAAGGCCAATTGAATTTGGGGTCATGATTTCGTAGGTGTTTTTGTTTTTTAGCATTCCGTCTTGGTGAATGCCTGAAGAGTGGCTAAAAGCGTTGCTGCCTACGATGGCTTTGTTGGCTTGAATTGGCATATTACATAACTGGCTAACCATTTTACTGGTGCGGTGGATTTCGTCATGCTTAAGATTGGTATGTACTCCTAATAGTGATTGACGAGTTTTTATGATCATCGCTATTTCTTCAAGAGCACAGTTACCTGCACGTTCACCGAGACCATTTATTGTGCCTTCTACTTGACGAGCACCGGCTTGAATGGCGGCCATCGAGTTTGCGACAGACATGCCCAGATCATCATGGCAGTGAACAGAGATGACGGCTTTATCAATATTAGGTACCCGTTCAAACAGTTGGCTAATAATGCCACCAAACTCACTTGGCAGAGTGTAGCCAACAGTGTCGGGAATATTTATGGTATTGGCTCCGGCATTAATAGCAGCCTCTACCATGCGACACAGGTTATCAATTGGTGTACGTCCAGCATCTTCGCAGGAGAACTCGACATCATCGGTATATTTACGTGCCCGTTTTACTGCAGCTATGCCCATTTCAATCACATCATCATAGCTGCGACGTAATTTATCTTGTACGTGAACCGTTGAGGTTGAAATAAAGGTATGGATACGAAATGCTTCTGCGGCTTTTAATGATTCAGCCGCTACATCAATGTCTTTTTCGACTGCTCGCGATAAGGCACAAATACGGCTATTTTTAATATGCTTAGCGATGGTTTGTACTGATTCAAAGTCACCTGGGGATGACACGGGGAAGCCTGCTTCGATAACATCGATACCTAGGCGTTCAAGCGCATAAGCAATTTGCAATTTTTCTTTGACCGTTAGACTGGCGGATAAAGCCTGTTCGCCATCACGCAATGTTGTATCAAAAATAATGACCTGATCTTTCATTGTGACATCCTTTTAAATGTAAGCCGGTATAAGGCTGAGTTCCGCATTCACTTGCGCTGGTCAAAATATGAAAAAACCCGCGCTTGTTTGCGCGGGTTTTGAAATCTTTGGTGGTGTTTCCCATTCGATAGCAACCCGCGTGATTATGTCACGATAAGGAGGAATGCTAAGAGGATAGAGAAACGTGTTTTCATTTTATTAAAGACTTTAATTAACTTAGTTAACAAATGAATATCAAATAGAGAGGCTATAGGTCAACCAAAAATTGTATTTTTTTTATACTTTAAGGCTGAGTGATACTATTTTTAAAGATGAATTTAATACTATATAGCGCATTATTTTAAAGTGAGTGTGAGTGATCAAGGTCGTTAGTGGCGATCTTTAAGGTGAAGATTATTACACTGATTATTTATGTTCTTTTTCTGTTATGAGACCATGTTATTTATAGATCCTTACACTTTTAGTGTTTATTCAAAAAGTCATTGAAGACAATAAGTAAGCAGGTATAGAGTGATCTAGATCGTCAGAAATTATAATTTAATACGCATTATGGTTGGCTTTTTAAGGGCTGAATTGTAGACTGCATATCTCAAATCAGCTTACAAGTGTAAGCTAAAAAAATAGAGTACTTATGGCACAACATGATTTCCATATTGTTCACCGCATTCGTCAGCAAATTGCACGCTTAGGCGACAGTCCAGCTTTACGTCATCAAGTTGATGGTGAATGGCAAGATATTAGCTGGAATAATTTTGGTGAAAAAATTCAACAGTTGGCGTTAGCGTTACTAAATCAAGGTTTAGCAGTACAAGATAAAGTGGGCATTTTTGCGAACAACATGCCTCGCTGGACTGTTGCTGACTTTGCTTCGCTATATAATCGCTGTGTTACGGTGCCTATTTATCCAACCAATACGCCTCAGCAGACGGCATACATCATTAATGATGCCAATGTGAAAGTGCTGTTTGTGGGTGAACAAGCACAATTAAACATTGCTGTTTCTATTGCTGATCAATGTCCTAATTTAGAGCGTATTGTTGCGTTAACTGATGATGTTGAATTGCCTCAACATCCTTTAGTTTGTCATTACGCTGATTTTTTAAAAATGGCGAGTTCAGAGTATCAATCAGAGCTTGATTCTCGTTTAAATGACTTAGCGATGGATGATTTATTAACACTGATTTATACCTCAGGCACGACAGGTACACCAAAAGGGGTAATGCTTGATTATGCAAATGTTGCCTCACAAATTATTGCCCATGATGAACGTCTAGCATTAGATGAAGGTGATACCTCACTGTGTTTTCTACCGTTATCACATGTATTTGAACGAGCGTGGACATTCTATGTATTACATCGCGGTGTTATTAATTGCTATTTAGCGGATACTAATAAGTTAAAAGAAGCCTTAGTGACCGTAAAACCCAATTACATGTCGGCTGTTCCTCGTGTTTATGAAAAGATTTTTTCTGGTGTTCATGAGAAAGTTTCGCGTGCTCCATTCCATCGTAAAATAATTTTTACATGGGCCGTTAATATGGGGGCGAGAATGTCACTTGCTCGTCAGCAGTGTCGTGAACCATCATGGTTGTTAAAAAAGAGCTATAACCTTGCTGATAAAATAGTGCTATCTAAATTACGTGCAGTACTGGGTGGTAACATTAAGTGTATGCCGTGTGGCGGGGCTAAATTAGATGCAGGTATTGGTCGTTTTTTCCATGCGATAGGTATTAACGTTAAGTTAGGCTACGGTATGACTGAAACGACTGCGACAGTGTCTTGTTGGGATGATCGCTGTTTTAATCCTGATTCGATTGGGATGCCAATGCCTGGCGCTGAAGTGAAAATTGGTAAAGATAATGAAATCCTAGTCCGTGGTCCAATGGTGATGCGTGGCTATTATAATATGCCAGAAGAAACCGCCAATAACTTTACTGAAGATGGTTTTCTAAAGACGGGTGACGCGGGTTATATTGATGAGCAAGGTAACTTGTTTATTACTGATCGTATTAAAGAGCTGATGAAAACCTCGGGGGGCAAATATATTGCACCACAGGTTATTGAAGGTGCGATCGGTAAAGATCATCTGATTGAACAAATTGCAGTTATCGCTGATACCCGTAAATTTGTTTCAGCATTGATTGTGCCATGTTTTGAAACATTAGAAGAGCATGCGCGCGAGCTTAATATTAAATATCAAGACCGTATGGAATTGGTTAAGCATAGTCAAATTGTTGAATTGATTGAAAAGCGTGTTATTGAGTTACAGAAAGACTTGGCTCGTTTTGAACAAGTGAAAAAATTCACATTGTTACCTAAATCATTTTCAATGGATAAAGGTGAGCTTACACCAACTCAAAAATTGCGTCGTAAAGTGATTCAAGATCGTTATCACAAAGAAATTGAACATATGTACGAAGAAAGCCACAAAAAAGCGCAACAAAAAGACGACTAAGATATTTTTTGCTTAGATTTAAGAAAGAAGCCAATTGGCTTCTTTTTTTATGTCTGTAACACAGTGATATGTACTAATTTATTTCGATGTAATAGTCGTTGCTAATGTAATGCTAAGAGATGGTTATATAAAGTATCTGTAATTTTCATCACGATAGATAAAAACAGTAAACTCCTATTTTGCTCTAGCAATGAATGCTGCAAAAGCGTTAAGGTTGTTGCAGTTATTCACATTTGTTATTGAAATTGTGATCAGCATAGCATGCGTCGTCATGTTTTTTATTAGGCTAAAAATAAGCCCTAACTATGTTTCATCGATCTGGAGACAAAATATGGAAATGTTGTCTGGCGCAGATATGATCGTTCGTTCAATGATCGATCAAGGCGTTAAGCATATCTTCGGTTATCCTGGAGGTTCTGTTCTTGATATTTATGATGCACTACACGAAAAAAGTGATATAGAACACGTGTTAGTTCGTCATGAGCAAGCCGCCGTACATATGGCTGATGGCTATGCGCGAGCAACTGGTGATGTTGGTGTCGTGCTCGTTACTTCAGGCCCTGGTGCAACGAACGCGATCACCGGTATTGCTACTGCTTATATGGACTCGATCCCGTTGGTTGTATTATCAGGCCAAGTAATGAGTAATCTAATAGGTAACGATGCTTTTCAAGAGTGCGATATGGTTGGTATCTCGCGTCCTGTCGTTAAGCATAGCTTTCTGGTTACTAAACCTGAAGATATCCCTACTATTGTTAAAAAAGCCTTTTATATCGCTGCCAGTGGTCGTCCTGGACCTGTTGTGGTTGATATACCTAAAGATATGCTTAATCCTGCTGAAACTTATCCTTATCAATATCCAGATTCAATTGCATTACGTTCATATAATCCCACGACTCAAGGTCATAAAGGGCAGATAAAACGCGGCATCAAAGCCTTATTAGCGGCAAAACAACCGGTATTATACGTAGGTGGTGGTGCGATTATGTCCCGTTGTAGCGATCAACTGGTGGCATTAGCTGAAAGCTTACATATTCCCGTTGTTAATACTCTAATGGGATTAGGCGCATTTCCAGGAACACATCAACAGTGTTTAGGCATGCTCGGTATGCATGGCACCTATGAAGCTAATATGGCGATGCATAATGCAGATCTTATTTTTGGAATTGGGGTTCGATTTGATGATCGAACGACTAATAACCTTGAAAAATATTGTCCGAATGCAACCATCATGCATATTGATATTGATCCTTCATCAATATCGAAAACAGTCGCAGTTGATATTCCTATTGTCGGTTCGGCAGATACCGTACTTACCAGTATGCTTAAACTGATTAATGAGCAAGATGGTTTTGATAATAAAGATATTTTACAGCCGTGGTGGCAACAAATATCAGTGTGGCGTCAACGTCAATGTTTACGTTATGACACCAGCAGTGATCGTATCAAGCCACAACAAGTGATTGAATCGTTATACCGTCTTACTGCTGGTGATGCTTATGTAGCGTCTGATGTTGGTCAGCATCAAATGTTTGCGGCTTTATATTATCCGTTTGATAAACCTCGTCGTTGGATTAACTCTGGTGGACTTGGGACGATGGGATTTGGCTTACCTGCTGCAATGGGGGTCAAATTTGCACTACCTGATGCTGAGGTGGTGTGTGTGACTGGTGATGGTAGCATTCAAATGAATATTCAAGAGCTTTCAACAGCGCTGCAATACGATATTCCCGTGAAAATTATTAACCTTAATAATCGTTTTCTCGGAATGGTTAAACAATGGCAAGATATGATTTATCAAGGTCGCCATTCTCAATCGTATATGGACTCTGTGCCTGATTTTGCTGCGATCGCTGAAGCTTATGGTCATGTTGGGGTACGTATTTCAGATCCTAAATTGCTGGATCAGCAATTAGAGCAAGCATTAGCATTGAAGGATAAATTAGTCTTTATTGATATTAGTATTGATGAAACTGAGCATGTCTACCCGATGTTGATCCGCGGTGGCGCGATGAGCGATATGTGGTTAAGTAAAACGGAGCGTACATAATGCGTAGAATTATATCAGTATTACTAGAGAACCAGCCAGGGGCTTTATCGCGGGTGGTTGGATTATTCTCTCAACGTGGTTATAACATTGAATCATTAACCGTCGCTCCAACGGATGATCCAACTTTATCACGGCTAAATATTACTACTCATGTTAAAGATGAAGCGGCCTATGAACAAATTGAAAAGCAACTGCATAAGTTAATTGATATTTTAAAAGTCAGTAACGTGACAGCATCAGATCATATAGAAAGAGATCTTATGTTAGTAAAGGTAAAAGCCAGTGGCTTTGCCCGTGCAGAGGTTAAACGAACGGCTGATATATTTCGAGGCTTAATTGTGGATGTAACGAGCCAAATTTATACTATCCAATTAGTTGGTACTGGTGAAAAACTGGATGCATTTTTAGCTGCTGTCGGTGAAGCAACGGAGATTATTGAAGTTGCGCGTAGTGGGGTGGTTGGTCTTGCTCGTGGTGAGCGGGCGCTAAAAATATAGTTGAAACCGTACAAAGAAAAACCCATGGCATAACAATATGGCATGGGTTTGTTATTGAATTATTTTGGTAAAACTAGAGATACGGGCTCACAGAACTGACTGCATTTTTTGAGTGCTCATTCATTATTGTTTGTGCAAGTTCAACATCACGATCCAAGACCGCTTTCATTAACGCCTCATGTTCACCACCATCATGATAACGTTCTTCACTATTACGAGATTGACTTAGCCAAATATGACGATAGCGTTTAAGTTGTTCGTAGATATCGAGGTAAAGATCCAATAATACTGGCGAACTACTGCCTGATAATATTGCGATATGAAAATCACCGTGGCGTAGCTCCCACTCAGAGAGATCAGCATTATCAGACGCCGGATTAAGGCGGCTTAATTTATGATAGCTAGTAAGAATATTTAGTTCCCAAGCTTCATCGCCTTGTAAAATGGCTTTTTTTAATAATTCGTGTGAAATTAAGTGGTGAGCATTAAAAAGATCGGTTAGTTCTTCCACTGAAACTGGCGCAACCCAGCAACCTTTTTGTGGTGCAAATTTAACATATTTTTTCCATGATAATTGGACTAAAGCTTCGCGAATAGGGGATGCACCAACTTGATAATGCTCTTTCAAATCGGCCACAACAAGTTTTTGTCCTGGCGTCAATTTGCCAAGCAAAATATCTTGTCGTATGACCTCCATGATTTTATTGGTTTGTGTAGGACTAGACACAGTTTCCCTCTTTATTGTTCTATTTATTCGATGTTATACAGACCTAACCTTTATGATGAGGTTATTGGTTTATTAGTATTTATTGATAGGAAGTATAACTGGCTTTGTTTATTGCTTAAACATTAAAGAGAAGGATAAACAATGATTAAAATAGATTGTTCAAGGGAATGTAACAGCTGTAGGTTGGAAGTTTATAAAATAGTGATATTATTCACATTTATTAGGTTTATATTTATAAATATGGCGCGTAATTAAGGATTGGCGGCGTATAGGTGTGTGGTTCAAATAGACAAATAAAAAAGAGAGCCGAAGCTCCCTTTTTTTTAATCACTGTTTACGAACAATTATAGTACGTGAACAGATGCAGTATTTGTTGTACCTGAAGCAACTAGTGCGCCAGAAACCATTACTACGATATCGCCTTTAGCACCTAGACCAGTTTCAAGAGCTAACTCTTTACCACGTAGGTAGAATGCATCAGTGCTTTCAATTGCATCAACAACAACAGGTGTAACACCTTTAGAAAGACATAGTTGAGCTGCTGTCTTAGTATTTGTTGTTACAGCAAGGATACGTGCTGTTGGGAAGTACTTACGGATTGAACGAGCAGATTTACCCGCTTCAGTAGCAACGATGATTAGCGGAGCGTTTAGTTTCTCTGCTGTGTCAACTGCACCTTTACATACCGCTTCAGTGATACGTAAACGTGGGCTATCTAGACGTGAGCCTAGCTCTGCTTTAAGTACTTTATCTGTACGTGCACAGATTTGCGCCATGATAGTTACAGCTTCGATTGGGTATTTACCCTTAGCTGACTCACCAGAAAGCATTACTGCGTCAGTACCATCCATGATTGCGTTAGCAACGTCACCCGCTTCTGCGCGTGTTGGACGTGGATTCTTGATCATTGAATCAAGCATTTGTGTTGCAGTGATAACGACTTTACGAGCGCGGTTACACTTCTCGATCATCATCTTCTGAGCAAAGATAACTTCTTCAACTGGAATCTCAACACCAAGGTCACCACGAGCAACCATGATACCGTCAGATGCTTCAAGAATAGCGTCAAAGTTATCAACACCTTCTTGGTTTTCGATCTTAGAGATGATTTGAATATCAGCGCCGCCGTTTGCTGCAAGTAGAGCACGGATTTCTAGTACGTCTTCAGCCTTACGGATGAAAGATGCAGCAACGAAATCAACGCCTTGCTCACAACCAAATTTAAGGTCAGCTTTATCTTTTTCAGCAAGAGCTGGAAGTTTTACAGAAACGCCAGGAAGGTTAACACCTTTGTTTTCGCCTAGGTCACCGCTGTTAAGTACTTTACACTTAACTTCAGTTTCTGTTGTTTCCAACACTTCCATTTCAATTAGACCGTCGTCTACTAGGATAATGTTGCCTTTTGCTAGATCTTTAGCAAAACCAGGGTAAGTCACTGCCACGCGGTCTTGATTACCGACTACAGATGTATCTGTTGTGAAAGTGAAATCTTGACCAGCTACTAGAGTGAAGTCATTGCCACCTTCTAGTTTGATAGTACGAATTTCAGGACCTTTAGTATCTAGCAAGATTGCTAGTTCTTTGCCTGTGTTAGCCATAACTTCACGTAGGTTAGTGATACGCTGACCGTGCTCTTCGAAGTCACCGTGTGAGAAGTTAAGACGCATTACGTTCATACCAGCGTTAGCTAGTTTAGTAAGCATTTCTACAGATTCAGTTTTTGGTCCAATCGTACATACGATCTTGGTCTTTTTCATTGAGGATACTCTCCGGACGAACTTTTTACCCAAGGGAAAATTAACATTAATCATTATCAGGTAATCAACGTGCTGTTGTTATCAAATAGTGAATAATGAATAAATAAAAAACGCTTTAAAGATTACTTTAAAAAAGCGTTAGTGCGCTTTTGTAAAGTTCATATTCTGGTGATCTCAAGTGGTAATGAATATATTGTTGTTATTATTAACAAGTAGATAAATGCCTCTGTAGCATTGATTGTAGCCTTAATATTCAAGCGCAGGATTATAGCAGATATTCCATCATTTAGCACCCTGAGATATAGCTGTTCATTATTGATTTTATGCATAACATGAAAATGATGATTATGTGGAAAAATAAAAATAAAGCTTTGCTATTTATCAAGTGTTGGCGTGTTAATGATGTTTTTTATTGTGATAATAATATCGAGAGTGGAGCGGTATTTTACATTTACCGTGCTGAAACGAAAAAAAGCTGAAGTAAAAATACTTCAGCTTTTTAAAATTTGGTGGCCCCTCCCAGACTTGAACTGGGGACCAAGCGATTATGAGTCGCCTGCTCTAACCACTGAGCTAAGGGGCCATATGCGACGAATTATAGGGGATAGTGTGGTGCTTGTCTAGCGATTAACATTAAAAAATTGTTTGTTTTTTCAACGGTTAGGTAATTATTAAATGTTAAAGATAGAACTACCGATAATAAAAAAGCGAGCTCAAGGCTCGCTTTTTTTATACGGTTTGAGTTTACTTATTCATCAAGGAAACTACGCAGTACATCAGAACGGCTTGGGTGACGTAATTTACGTAACGCTTTTGCTTCGATCTGACGGATACGCTCACGAGTAACATCAAACTGCTTGCCCACTTCTTCTAGCGTGTGGTCGGTATTCATATCGATACCAAAACGCATACGAAGTACTTTAGCTTCACGTGGCGTTAAGCCCGCTAGTACATCGTTAGTTGCTGCACGCAAGTTAGTTGCGGTTGCAGCATCCATTGGAAGTTGAAGTGTTGTATCTTCAATGAAATCACCTAGGTGTGAATCTTCATCATCACCGATAGGAGTTTCCATTGAGATTGGCTCTTTTGCAATCTTCAGTACTTTGCGAATCTTGTCTTCCGGCATTTGCATGCGTTCAGCCAATTCTTCAGGTAACGGCTCACGACCCATCTCTTGAAGCATCTGACGTGAGATACGATTCAATTTGTTGATGGTTTCAATCATGTGTACTGGAATACGAATAGTACGCGCTTGGTCAGCGATTGAACGTGTGATTGCCTGACGGATCCACCATGTTGCGTAAGTTGAGAATTTGTAACCACGACGGTATTCAAATTTATCAACCGCTTTCATTAGACCGATGTTACCTTCTTGAATGAGATCCAAGAACTGTAAACCTCGGTTGGTGTATTTTTTCGCAATAGAGATTACAAGACGTAAGTTTGCTTCAACCATCTCTTTTTTCGCACGGCGAGCTTTTGCTTCACCGATTGACATACGACGGCTGATGTCTTTGATTCGCTCAATCGACAGACCTGTTTCCTGTTCAAGGATACGTAGCTTTAATGTTGAACGACGCAGATCTTCTTCATAGACCTTTAAACGATCAGCATAAGGCTTGCCTGAGTTTAGTGCGGTATCAATCCAATCGCTGTTTGATTCATTACCTGCAAATAAGCTAATGAATGTTTTCTTTGGCATTTTGCTGTTATCAACACACATACGCATGATAAGACGCTCGTTAGTGCGTACTTTATCCATTGAGTCACGTAGTGAGCTAACTAGACGATCAAATTGCTTTGGAATCAGACGGAATTGCTTGAAAATTTCTGACAATTCTTCAACAGCAACTTCTGTTGTTGCATGTTGACGACCATTGGTGTTAATGGCTAATGCCATTTTTTCATAGGATTGACGAAGTTCTAAGAACTTTTCACGCGCCAATTCTGGGTCGATGCTGCCATCATCTTCTTCTTCTTCCGCATCATCATCATCGTCGTCGTCACCGTCTTCAAGATCTTTATCTTCATCTTCAAGATCGGTTTCGCTGAGCTCTGAGCCAATGTGTGTTGCTGTTGGTGCTGCAGTAGCTTCTTCGTTTGGATCAACGAAGCCTGAAATGATATCAGTTAGACGAAGTTCATCTGCTTCAACTTTGTCAAACTGCTCAAGTAAATGAGCGATTGCTGATGGGTATTCAGCAACAGAGCATTGAACTTGGTTAATACCATCTTCAATGCGTTTTGCGATATCAATTTCGCCTTCGCGAGTAAGTAGTTCAACGGTACCCATTTCACGCATGTACATACGCACAGGGTCTGTTGTGCGACCGATCTCGCTTTCTACGCTTGATAATGCTTGCGCCGCTGCTTCAATGGCGTCTTCGTCGGCATTATCTTCAGTCATCATGAGTTCATCAGCATCAGGGGCAGTTTCAACTACCTTGATACCCATGTCATTAATCATTTGAATAATGTCTTCAACCTGATCAGAATCAACAATGTCTTCTGGTAGGTGGTCATTTACTTCGGCGTAGGTCAGATAGCCTTGTTCCTTGCCTTTAGCAACAAGTAACTTTAGCTGTGACTGCGGATTTTGCTCCATAGACGGTATCCAACTTCGGGTCTGAGTGATAATTTAGTATGCAGAGTTGCAAACCAGTCATTATAACAAATTTCTTAATTGTTGACTACTTATTAGGCAGGACGATTCAGCGTTAATAACTGTAATTCCTGCTTTTCTTCGACTGATAAGCCGACGGTTCTTGATTTAGTCTGCAACTGTTCAATTTGTTGATTAACACACTGAATAATAATTTTATCCATTGCGTCTAAAAATACATCGAGGCTGTTGTCTTCATCATTTGACAACGGTAGCTCCCACGCGGCAAGTCGTGCCATCATGGCTTCATTCTTAGTGCCCCGCCAATATTCTAAAAGCTGTCCTGTGCTAATATTGGGATTGTTTCGGCATTTATCAACTATCGATAGCAATAAATTTAATCCTGCAAGCTCAATACCAGCAAATGCGTCCATATCGAATTTAAGCTGTTGTACAAAGTGTGGGTGCTGAATCAGTAATGCGATAACTTCTCGCATAGGGGTGCGTTTAATTTGCACCTGACCTACTGGTTTAGTGATTTGACCATGCTTTGACAATAGTTGCTGTAATTGTGCTTCATCGGGTAAGCCGAGTTTTTTTCCCAGTAACTCTCGTAAGTATAGCCGTAGAGTACCACCTGGTACTTTATCAATTAAGGGAACGGCGAGCGTAGTTAACTTCGCTTTACCTTCACGGCTACTGGTATCAATTTGTAACATTAAGCTATTAAACAAAAACGCTGATAGCGATGTAGCGGCATCAATGCGTTGTTCAAATTGTGCTTTTCCTTCGGCGCGAATACACGAATCTGGATCTTCGCCATCAGGTAAAAACATAAATTTCAATTGGCGGCCATCGGTTAAAAAGGGCAATGCTTGTTCCATCGCACGCCATGCCGCTTCTCGTCCCGCACGATCGCCATCGTAACAACACACAACGGTGCTAGTTTGACGGAACAGGCTTTGAATATGATCGCCTGTGGTTGCGGTTCCTAAAGACGCGACCGCATAATCAACCCCAAATTGGGCTAAAGCTACCACATCCATATAACCTTCAACCACCATGATTTTTTCAGGTTCACGGTGGGTTTGTAATACTTCATATAATCCATAAAGTTCTCGACCTTTATGGAAAATATCGGTTTCCGGTGAGTTAAGGTATTTAGGTGTACCATCACCTAAAACGCGCCCACCAAAACCAATCACACGTCCTCGGCGATCATGGATCGGAAACATCACTCGTCCACGAAAGCGGTCATAACGACGACCTTGATCATTTTCGATCAGCATTCCGGTGTTAACAAGTGCTTTTTGCGATTCATTATCACGCCCAAAGCGAGTGCGCACCATGTCCCATTGATCGGGAATAAAACCGATATTGAATTTTTTTACAATATCGCCCGATAAGCCACGTCCTTTGAGATAATCAACGGCAATTTGAGCATCTTGTGCGCGTAATTGTGATTGATAAAACTGTGACACTTGGCCCATGAGTTCATAGTAATTACGTTTGTCTGCCGCTTTAGGGCCTCGAGGAGTATTGGTACCATCATCTTCACGTGGCACTTCTAAACCTAACTGTGAAGCAAGCTCTTCAATGGCATCAACAAACTCTAACCGATCATACTCCATCACGAAATCAAGTACGTTGCCATGAACACCGCACCCAAAACAATGATAGAACTGTTTTTCTTGGCTTACCGAAAAAGATGGCGTTTTTTCATTATGGAAGGGACAGCAGGCTCCAAAGTTCTTACCTTGCTTTTTGAGTTTTACTCGCGCGTCAATAACATCAACAATATCATGTCGAGAGATTAAATCATCAATAAACGAACGCGGTATTTTTCCTGCCATAACAAAGCAAACAACCTTGAGTGAGTCAAAAGAGTGTAACGGTTAGACCGTTAAAAGTGGGGATTGCCAGATACAAACAAGCCGCGCATTCCAAAAGAATAGCACGGCTTGTTGCAGAATAAGAGGAGTGATTAGCCTAGCTTGATTTTCACCAGCTTGCTAACAATCCCCATATCGGCACGACCCTGAATTTGCGGTTTCAGTACGCCCATGACCTTGCCCATATCTTGCATGCTAGCAGCACCTGTTGCAGCAATAGCTTCATCCATCAAAGCAGAGATTTCATCTTCACTTAATGGTTGAGGCATAAATTCTGCTAAGACACTGATTTCAGCATGTTCAATATCAGCAAGATCTTGACGGCCTGCAGCTTCATACTGGGCTACAGAGTCACGACGTTGCTTCACCATTTTTGTTAATACTACTAACACGTCGTCGTTGGAAAGAGTGATCTTTTCGTCAACTTCGCGTTGTTTAATTGCAGCAAGAACTAAACGGATGGCACCAAGACGAGGTTTATTTTTCGCCTTCATCGCCGCTATTTGTTCGCTTTTTAGGCGTTCAATAAGAGTCATTACGCGATCCTTCTGTTTAATAATCTAACGATTAGTACAGACGAACGCGACGCGCGTTTTCGCGAGCCAATTTCTTCAGGTGACGCTTAACTGCCGCTGCTTTAGCACGCTTACGTACAGTTGTTGGCTTTTCGAAGTGCTCACGACGACGAACTTCAGAAAGGATACCTGCTTTTTCGCAAGAGCGCTTGAAACGACGTAGTGCTACGTCAAACGGTTCGTTTTCACGTACTTTGATTACTGGCATGTAATACTCACCTCAGAGTGATTCGGTTTAATACTGACGTTCAAAGTGTCAGATGATTAAAATGGTGCGAAATTCTAATCTGATTTGGGGGTATTTGTAAAGCATTCTACGCCTATGAACTGGTTAATTTGTGTTAACAGCGGTAACATGGCACTCAATTACCCCCTTATAAACCTGTATGAATTATCGGTTGTTATTGAAACTAGACTGATTTTTTTGATTAGGTCCCCGAATAGTATAGAGGCTGTTATGCGTATATTGGGCATTGAGACCTCCTGTGATGAAACAGGTATCGCAATTTTTGATGATGAAAAAGGTTTATTGGCACATGAACTTTACAGTCAAGTAAAGTTACATGCCGATTACGGTGGTGTGGTGCCTGAGTTAGCGTCACGTGATCATGTAAAAAAAACCATTCCCTTAATCACTGCGACATTAGCGGCAGCAGGTTTAACCCCTGATGATCTTGATGGCGTTGCGTATACCGCAGGTCCTGGTCTTGTTGGTGCACTTTTAGTCGGCGCGACTATCGGTCGTAGTTTAGCCTATGCATGGGATTTACCTGCGGTTGCTGTACACCACATGGAAGGTCATTTGTTAGCGCCAATGTTGGAAGATAATCCACCAGAATTTCCTTTTGTGGCGTTACTGGTTTCCGGCGGACACACCATGATGGTGGATGTGCGTGGAATTGGTGATTATCAGATCCTTGGTGAGTCAGTTGATGATGCGGCGGGTGAAGCATTTGATAAAACGGCTAAAATGATGGGCTTAGATTACCCAGGCGGCCCACGACTGTCGAAAATGGCCGAACAAGGTACTCCGGGACGATTTAAGTTCCCGCGTCCAATGACGGACCGTCCAGGGCTTGATTTCAGTTTTTCGGGTTTAAAAACATTTGCAGCAAATACGATTCGTGGCAATGATGATGATCCACAAACTCGTGCAGATATTGCTTATGCATTTCAAGATGCAGTAGTGGATACTTTAGCGATTAAATGTAAGCGCGCACTTAAGCAAACAGGCTATAAAAGTTTAGTGATTGCTGGTGGTGTAAGTGCCAATAAATCGTTACGTCAACAACTTGAAACCATGATGAAAGGTATGCGCGGTCAAGTATTTTATCCGCGTACTGAATTTTGTACCGATAATGGTGCGATGATTGCCTATGCGGGTATGCAACGTTTGAAAAATAATGAAATGATGGATCTTGGGGTTAAGGTTTATCCGCGTTGGCCTATTGATCAATTGAAGCCAGTTAAGTCGTAAAAAAGAGATATTAACCTAAATGATAAGCGAGAATTTATTTCTCGCTTTTTTTGTGTTTTATCGCGTGTTTTTATTGTTTTTCGTGACTTTTACGGCAAAACTTTTGCCATATTTTAGTTTCGTTACCATCAAGTAAACGGCGAATGTTGTCTTGATGGCGAAAGATAATTAAGCAAGAAAGCATGGCGACGGGCATGGTATATTCAGGTTTTACCATCCAGGTCATTAATGGCGCAACAAGGGCGGTAACTAATGATGCTAATGATGAGTATCCTGTTAGTGTTAATGCTAATATCCAAATAATAATTAAACTACTACTAAGATCCCAGCCTATCGGGGCTAATGCACCCAGTGCTGTTGCGACCCCTTTCCCTCCTTGAAAATGGAAGAAAATTGGGTAGATATGACCTAAACAGGCAGCGATACCGATGATGCCTAATAAGAACGGGTTTAAGCCTAAAAAATAGCTTAACCAAACTGGAAGCATACCTTTTAATATATCGGCAACTAAAACTAATATTGCGGCAGTTTTTCCCCCAAGACGAAGTACATTGGTTGCACCGGGATTAAATGACCCGTGAGTGCGAGGATCGGGAAAATGGTACAGTTTTGAAATTAATACTGCACTGGAAATAGATCCTAATAGATAGGCCGCAATGATCATCAATAACGCTAATGGTGTCATGCAATATTCCGATTATTTGAAAGATAAGCCCTGCTATTTATTATTACTAAATGTTAGCTAGATCTTATCTTTATCAATATTGGTACTGATAAATATCAGCGTGTTTATGGCTGTGATATAGTCACGATCATGGTCAATATTAAGTGTGTTATTGACCGATTAGCATTTATCAATGCTAACTAATATAGCCTGATAATACGCGTTTTTGTGTGTATTAGGTATCCGACCTCTAACAAAATTAGCGATTAAATATGGACACAGTATTTATAGAACAACTCGAAGTTATCGCCACTATTGGAGTGTATGACTGGGAGCAACAAATTAAACAGAAATTGGTATTAGATTTAGAGATGGCTCACGATAATTGTCCTGCTGCTATGGCTGATGATGTTAATTTAGCGTTAGATTACTCCATGGTCTGTACTGCAGTTACAGAGCATATTACTCAAGGACGTTTTTTGTTAGTTGAACGGGTTGCGGAAGATATTGCCAGTTTGATTATGACCCGTTTTTCAGTGCCGTGGGTAAAAGTACGCGTTACTAAGCCTAGTGCTATTGCTAATGCTCGTGGGGTTGGGGTTCAAATTGAGCGAGGTATTAAGTAGTGATCACCGCTTATATCAGCATTGGCAGCAATATTGATCGCGAACATTACTTACCTGCAGGTGTAAAAGCGGTTACTCAATTGGCGAGTTCGTGGCGAATGTCGCGTGTATTTGAAGCTGAACCTGTTGGTTTTAATGGCGATAATTTTTTTAATAGTGTCATTGAAATAAAAACGTCACTGTCTTTGATTATGCTGCAGCAGTCATTAAAAGATATTGAACGCCAACTTGGCCGCCCTGAAAATACCCAAAAAAATCAAAGTCGTACTATTGATCTTGATATTTTATTGTATGGTGACGTTATTTGTGAGTGCTCACCTACCATACCGCGGTCTGATTTGTATAAATTTGCTTTTGTACTATGGCCGATGAGCGAGTTATGTCCTGAATTAATTATTCCAGGACAACAGCAGACGATTGCTGAGTTATGGCAACATTTTTCACCTCAACAGCAGTTATGGCCTGTTGAGTAATGCTGAGTAAATTATTGCGTATCGTAATAAATAATATATAAATTAAGGATAATGAATGAGTCACTTTGAAGCGATTATGCTTGCCCTATTACAGGGATTAACAGAATTTTTACCTGTATCAAGTTCTGCCCATCTTATTTTACCGTCAGAAATTTTGGGGTGGCAAGATCAGGGATTGGCATTTGATGTTGCAGTGCATGTCGGCACATTATTAGCTGTAATGATTTATTTCCGTAAAGAAGTTGTTACGCTACTTAGCGCATGGTTAGCTTCAATTTTTAAGCGTCAACATAATGCCGAATCGAAATTGGCATGGATGATCGTAATATCAACGATTCCAGCCTGTATATTTGGCTTGTTGATGAAAGACTTTATTGAGATGTATTTGCGTTCTGCGTGGGTTATAGCTTGTACAACTATTATTTTTGGCTTACTGCTATGGTGGGTTGATAAACATGCTAAGCAGACTGACAATGAATATCAAACCACATGGAAAAGTGCGGTCTTAATTGGTTTAGCTCAAGCGGCAGCTATTATTCCTGGTACATCTCGCTCTGGTGCAACAATGACTGCTGCTCTATACCTTGGCTTTACACGTGAAGCGGCAGCACGATTCTCATTTTTAATGTCGATTCCTATTATTCTACTTGCTGGTGGATATTTAGGCCTTAAATTGGTAACAGGCACTGAGCCGATTGATATCAGTAATCTAAGTATCGGTATTGCAGTTTCGTTTGTCAGTGCGTATGCATGTATTCATGTATTCTTAAAATTAGTGACTCGCTTAGGTATGATGCCGTTTGTTATCTACCGTTTAATTTTAGGTGCTGGTTTATTCCTATTTTTATTGTCTAAATAATTTTTAGCATAAACGTGTTACAAAAAAGCCGACATAATGTCGGCTTTTTTATGGCAGTAAATTAGGTACGGGTACGTTGTAAGTATTCATTTACTGCGAGGGTACGGGCTTGCGCTAATTGTTGTTTTATTGCCGCACCGGTGAACCCAGCAGCAATAATTGGGGCAACAGGTACCGCTTGAGCAATGTCAAAAACAGTGGTTGTGATGTCAGCTTGTGGATATGCTGTTGTTTCTAAACCTTGACGGCCACGAGCATCAGCACGACAACAGATGGCGAGTTGTTCAACACGCTGAGGTTTTCTCCATGCATCTATTTGATCAAAAATGGAAATAAAGGTGCTGGCTCGCATTTCTTGAGCATGGTGAATTTTGGTATGTTGAGCACAAACGACCAAAGCTAAATCAAAATAATCATTAGGTACTTTGATACGTTGACACAACTGCTTAATTGGTTTTATACCATCACGACAATGGGTCTTATGGTGGGGTAAATCATCTTTAGGTGATAATGCTTTCCCAAGATCATGGACTTGGGCTGCAAAACGAATAATAGTACTGTCGCTTAGTCGTGCTGCTTGTTTGGCAACCAATAGAGTATGGATTCCACAATCTATTTCAGGGTGCCATTCTGGTGGTTGTGGTACGCCAAATAAAGCATCGATTTCAGGCATAACTACAGCTAAGGCACCACATTGACGTAATACCGTTAAGAACACTTGTGGATCATTACTTGATAGTGATTTGTGCCACTCAAGCCATACTCTTTCAGGGGTTAATTTAGCTAATTCGCCACTGATCACAATGTCTTGCATTAATGCCATCGTTTCTGCGGCAATAGTAAAACCTAAGTGAGCAAAACGGGCTGCAAAACGTGCTACTCGTAATACCCGTAATGGATCTTCACTAAATGCCGGTGAAACATGACGTAAGATCTTATGATCAAGATCATATTGGCCATTGTAAGGGTCGATAAGTTGTCCCTGTTTATCTTGGGCAATCGCATTGATGGTTAAATCACGTCGTAATAGATCTTGTTCAAGAGTAACATCCGCTGCGGCATAACATGTAAAACCAGTGTAACCATGGCCTGATTTACGTTCGGTACGGGCAAGGGCATATTCTTGTTTGGTTCGAGGATGAAGAAAAACTGGAAAATCACTGCCTATTTGTTCATAACCTAAATCAAGCATGGTGGTTGGCGTGGTGCCAACAACAACCCAGTCTTTATCTGTTATAGGCAAGCCTAATAAAGTGTCGCGAACAGCACCACCAACAAGATAGGTTTGCAATGAAGACTCCTTAATACCACGGGGGGCTAATAGTTGTAGAACACAATGAAAAGTCACCATTATCACAGCATGATAATGTTAATCGGTATTATTTTTTGAACCAATATACACTGATTTATTTAGTCATCATGATAGCAAATATCAAACAATAATGAGAGTTTGTCACTATTAAATGGTTTTTATATTGTTGGTGATGTTATCGATAATTTATCCCTAAACAATTTAAGTATTAGAGTATAGATATGTACCAAGATTTTTTTGGCATAAACGAAGCACCATTTTCAATTGTGCCAAGTGCCCGTTTTCTCTACCTCAGTGATCGTCATCGAGAAGCGTTAACACATATGTTGTCAGGATTAACTGATGGGGGGGGCTTTGGCTTATTAACCGGTGAAGTTGGAACCGGAAAAACAACAGTATTGCGGGCAATGATTTCACGATTACCGCAACAAGCACAAGTCGCTGTGATCCTCAATCCGGCATTATCATCGCATGATCTATTGGCCACTATTTGTGATGAACTAGGCTTAAGTTATCGTGATGAAGCCAGCTTTAAGCAATTAACTGATACTATTTATCAGCATCTTATTGCTAACCATGCTGCAGGTCGACAAACACTATTATTAGTCGATGAAGCACAACACCTAATGCCTGATGTATTGGAGCAATTACGATTATTGACCAATTTAGAAACCGATAGTCGTAAGTTATTAAAAGTTGTCTTAATTGGTCAACCTGAATTGCAGCAGTTATTACAACAAGAGCGTTTACGTCAATTGGCGCAACGGATCACTTCGCGTTACCATTTGCTGCCATTGACTGAAACCGAAGTTGGTGAATATATTCATTATCGGCTTAATGCGGTGGATTGTTTATATCCAGTATTTAATGCCAGTATTGTTAGTTATATTGCGAAACAAACTCAAGGTGTGCCACGATTAATTAATTTGGTATGTGATAAATCGATGCAGTTAGCCTGTCAGGCTGGGGGTCACAGTGTGACCAGAGCGATGGCCGTTCAAGCCTGTGAAGATATATTGAGTTGGCAAGTGCCGTCAGTGGCTTCGTCACGATCACGATTAGCATGGTTACCATGGACAATTGCAGCAGCACTGTGTGGTGTGATGGCAACGACTGCATGGCAATATTGGCCTCAAACTACTATTTCGACACCACCTTTGGCTGCCACGCCTTCTTCGCAAGTGATAACAACCGATACGGCACCGTTAAAAACGGTAGCAGTTAGTACTGAAACTCGATTGGTAGCAGCTATTAATGATAGCCGTAATCAACGTAATGCGATGCAAAGTCTGTATCAATTATGGGGTTTTGATACGGCATTAAACCAAGCTACGTGTGCGACTAGCTCGCGAATTGCATTAACATGTTTTTCTGGTTCAACAACATTAACGCGGTTAGGGTTAATTAATCGTCCAGTGATCGTGACCCTCAAAGATGGTCAACAGCAGCCCTTTTATGCGGTTGTGTATGCCATTACTGATGATCGTATTCAATTGCTATTAGATCATCAGCGTATTTCAGTGACGCCAACATGGTTTGAAGCTCGTTGGAATGGTCACTTTAGCCTGCTATGGCGTCCACCACTTGGAGATAAAACCACGATTCGGTTTGGCCAAAGTGGTGCGCGAGTCGCATGGTTAAATCAGCAATTAAATACATTCTTAGGTGATAATGGCCCTCAGGTGAGGTATTTTGATCAAACAGTATTAGATAAATTACGTCGTTTTCAGCGGGCGCAAGATATTACTGCTGATGGTATTGCTGGGCCAATGACACTGATGATCCTTGATTCTGCGCTTAATCTTCCTGGGCCTACGTTACAACCGGAGCAAGTCTAATGTCTCAATTATTAACTGCATTAAAACAATCAGATAAAAATAATACAGCCCAGTTAAATACAGCTAATATCCACCGTGAGGCGGTAAAAATTGTGCATCCGATGCAGGCAGTTAAAGCGCAGCAATCTCGAGTAAAATGGGTAATGCCAATTGTTATTGCCTTGTTACCGGCAGCTTTGATTGTTGCATATAAGGTTTATCACCAGCATGCCGACGTGGTAACGATAACAGCTAACTATCAACCATCAGCAGTAACAGCAACGTTGCCACCGTCAGTGTTACAAGCACCCAAGCTGCAAGCGTTAGAGAGAGAATCTACAGCGACAAATGCGGATGTGATTTTCATGGCATATCCTGATATTGTGACAGAGCCATTACCCATTAGTGATGGTCTATATGTGGCTTCTCCTGCATATCAATCATCTTCAGATATTGATACTCATAATATTGAATTACGTGAACAAGACCGAGATCTTGGCCCCAGTGATGATCAGCAGATTCAGCATGTGGCTAAAGTTACAGCAACATCCCATGATCCTTATAAGTTAGAGGATCTCGATTTATCTGATTTATCCCCCGATCTTGCTGCAAAACTTAAATCAGCCATTGTGGCAACTGATGGTGAACAATATCAAGACAGTGATGTTGATCGTAGTGGGGCTGATCGTAATACTAGCGATCATTATCCAACAGTAACTCAGAAACCTAAAAATAGCGTTATTCCTATAGGATTATTGCCTACAACGGTACAACGTAAGTTGCCTAAAATGAATTTTAACCAGCATATTTACTCTTCTTCACCGACTAAACGTTGGGTGAAAGTGAATGGTCACGAACGTCATCAAGGTGACATAATCGCACCTGGGGTTAAGCTCGTTAAGATTGAATCACGAGATGTGGTTTTGACCTTTGATGGTTATGAAATCAGTATGCCAGCATTATCTGAATGGTAATATTGCCAATAAAAATTAAAAAGGCAGCTAATATATTAGCTGCCTTTTTATTATATAGGGGAAATTTCAATAGATGTTATTAGAATGAGGGATTATGCCCAGCCATTAGTACGCTTGCGGCGACGTGGTGTGATGTGCGGTAGTATTAATCCTAATAACAAACCAATTCCTGCAACTACGCCACCGTAAGTAAACCATTTCATTAATAAATCATCTTTTTGAGTATCAATTTTGGCGCGTAAGCTATGTACTTCATCTTGAGCTGTGGTCAACGCATTTTGTAATTGAGCATTATGTGTTTCTAGTTTATTAATTTGGCTATTACGTTGAGCTAGGGCGTTATTTAATTCACTGTGTTTATTGTCATTAGTTGATAGTGCTTCTGCTAGTTTAGTCTTTAGAGTGGCTAATTCCGTTTCAAGTACGGGTAGACGTTCTTGCAGTGCGACATCTTTTGATATGAATTTAGATTCAACCCAGCCAGTACGACCACGAGCATCAGTTACACGGCTATAACCTTTATCTGTTTCTAATAATGTGACGGGAGAGCCTGCATTAACGCTACCTACAATGCGGTATTGGCTACCGGGACCTTTTAATAGATAAGTAAATAAGTTATCAGAAATATAATGGGTTTGTGCGGCATTAGCAAATGGACTAATTAGTGTAAAACAGAACAAAAAAAAGCTTATGAGGTACTTCACTATCGAATCCTTGATGAACTTGAAATAGTTAGAGAACGACGATAGTAAGGGGTTTGCTAGAAGGGAGCAAGAAAAAGAGAGAGGGAAAGGCCTCTCTCTTTAAATTCAGCCACTATTTAACTAAAAAGTGCTTGTATAATGTAGAAGAAAATGACAGCAAGTAATGCACCTGCTGGCAATGTTACAATCCACGAAGCAACAATGTTGCGAACAACACCTAAGTTAAGAGCTGCAATGCCACGAGCAAAACCAACACCCAATACCGCACCTACAAGTGTTTGTGTGGTTGAGATTGGTAAACCAGTACCTGATGCTAGTACAACAGTCGATGCTGTTGCTAACTGAGCAGCAAAGCCACGGCTCGGTGTTAACTCTGTGATGCCTGTACCTACGGTAGCCATTACTTTATGACCAAGAGTAGCTAGACCGATGACGATACCAATACCGCCTAATGGAAGGATCCACCATGCGATTTGGCTTTGTGCTGCAATTTGACCTGAACTTTCAATAGTTGAAACAACTGCTGATAGTGGACCAATTGCATTTGCTACGTCGTTTGAACCATGGGCAAATGCCATCGCACACGCAGTAACAACCATCAATACGCTAAATACACTTTCAACGCCAGCATAACCATTGCTATCTACTAGATCGTCATCAGCATATTTACGCTGAATGTAGAAGTAACCGACTACCATAACGATAAATGAAATAACAAGAGATGCAATCCAAGCTTCGCCCGTTGTCAGATGCAAACCTATATGTTTCAAACCTTTCTTAATTGTTACCAACGCAATGACCATCGCTGTGATAAACATGTAGACAGGGACGAAACGTTTTGCATTTGCCATCGGGTTATCAGTATCAAAGATTAATCTTTGAGCACTGATAAAAATCAGATATGCAAATATACCAGCAATAAACGGTGTAACTAACCAGCTACCCACAATACCTTGAATTGAATGCCAATCCACTGCATTGGTGCCAACTGACACACAAGCAAAACCGATGATAGCACCGATAATTGAGTGTGTTGTTGAAACAGGCCAGCCCATAAAAGAGGCGACAAGTAGCCATGTACCAGCAGCAAGAAGCGCTGACATCATGCCAAAAACTAGGGTTTCAGGGTGGGCTGCATATAGAGAGGTTTCGATAACACCCTTTCGAATAGTATCGGTAACTTCACCACCTGCAAGATAAGCACCTGCAAATTCAAAAATCATCGCAATGATGATCGCTTGTTTTACTGTAAGTGCTTTTGAACCAACTGAAGTGCCCATGGCATTGGCAACATCATTTGCACCAATACCAATCGCCATCAAAAGACCAAAAAAAGCTGCCACTCCAATTAATAGAGTGCCGTAGTTAGCCAGGATTTCCATTGTAAAACCTTGTTTTGTTAAATTCTCGTTATTAAGAACGCGAGAGCATAATTTCTAAACGTGAGCCGACCCGCTGTGCTTGATCAGCAATTGCGCCTACCCACTCGAGAATTTTGTACAGGAACATGACATCCACCGGGCTGTGTTGGTCTTCGATGGACATTAATTGTTGACGTAAAATAACCTGCATAGCATCGGTATCATCTTCGATAACATCTAGCTGATTAATCATTTCCGCGACAAGCGTCACTTCTCTGCCTTTGAAACCAGTTTCGAGTAATTCATCCAATTCATTGATTACACGACGAGCTTGATCAGCCGCGTCTAAGCAACGTTGAATATATGCCACGAAGTCTGGGTACATGATAGCAGGCATTTGTAGCTTACGACCTAAGACTCGACCAGCGATATCTTTAGAGAGGTTAGCAAGTTTGTCCTGCTGGGTTAACAGTCCTAACATATCAGTACGATCTACTGGCATGAAAAGACCACGAGGAAGCTTCAGACGGATCTCACGCTTAAGTACATCCGCATCTTTTTCAAGTTGCGATATCTGTTCGCGTAAAATAGCCGCCTTTTCCCAATCTCCAGCATTACATGCTTCAAAGAATGGAATAAGCAGGTCACAACACTCAGTTACGCGAATAACATGGCGTTGTAGTGGTTTGATTGGGGATTTTGCAAAGAGCCCCATAATTGTATTTACTGGCATAGCCGATCAACCTAAAGAGCGCCCGAATAAGGCTAAATCTTGAGCGATGGTCATTGAATCGCGCATTTTAACGTATTAAATAGTATAGTGGAACCAGTTTTGATCAAGGTTTTATTGATATTTCTCACTTGCCCTTGAGTGAATAAGCAAATATCCTTGGTTTGCCACCGTTTATAGGTATAACTATGGAAACCGAGATAGAACTGAAGTTTTTTGTCTTACCAGAATTTTCAACCCAGCTAGTAGAGAAAATTTCTGCGGCTAAAATTCTGCAACAAAGCTGTCGAGAGTTGGGTAATATTTACTTTGATACTCCCGATCAAGTATTGCGTCAGCATGATATTGGTCTGCGTATTCGTCGTTTTGATGATGTGTTTGTTCAGACATTAAAAACCGCAGGCCGTGTTGTTGCTGGATTACACCAGCGTCCTGAATACAATGTTGAAGTCAATAGTACGGAACCGTGTTTAGCGCTTCACCCTGCAGATGCTTGGCCTCATGATTTTGATGTTGTGGCTGTTCAGCAGCAAATTCAGCCATTATTTAGTACTGATTTTACACGCCAGCAATGGTTAATCGCAATGGCAGATGGTAGTCAAATTGAATTAGCATTTGATTATGGTGAAGTGAGTGTTGATGATAAACGCTCATCTATTTGTGAAGTAGAATTAGAACTAAAATCGGGTCAAACCGACGCTTTATTCACTTTAGCGCGTGAATTATGTGTTGATGGTGGAATGCGATTAGGTAATCTTAGTAAGGCAGCTCGTGGCTACCGACTTGCTGCGGATTATCAAGGTGATCCAATCAAGCCATTAGTTTTTGTTAATGCAACGGCTCAAGATTCAGTTGAATCAACATTTATTAAGACGCTTGAACATGCGTTAGATCACTGGTTGTACCATGAGCAAATTTATGTGGAACGTCAAGATCCACAAGCATTGGTACAAATATCACAAGCGTTGAGTCTATTACGTCAAACTTTTGCGACTTTTGGTGGCATTATTCCTCGTCGTGCCAGTGCGTTATTACGTCAAGAATTACAGTGGCTGGAAGGTGAGCTTAGTTGGTTAGAAGATGCTAATAGCATTCAAGAATTGATTGACGATAAGGCTTATGTTCTGCGTAAGCTGAATGTTCGTAAAGAGTTACAACAGCAGTTAGAACTGCGTTATCAAGATCTTCCTGACAGTGATGCTATGATTCAACTAATCCGTTCAGCGCGTTATTGTGGATTACTACTTGATTTGAGTCGTTGGATCTTAAGTCGAGGTTGGCAGCCATTTCTTGATGATAAGTCACGTACTAAGCTAGCAGCGCCAGTGAAAGCATTTGCAGATAATATGTTGACCCGTTCATGGTCTGAATTACTTGATGTTTTTCCTATTGAGCGTCAACTAAGTCGTATTGATTATCTTGATCAAAAACCACGTTTATTACGTAATTTAATGAGTGGAATTGCATTTGCTGGCTTGTATGATGAAGATCGTCGTGCATCTTTTAGAATGCCGTGGTTAGATTTATTACAAGGTCTAGAAGATTTACGCGGACTAGAGCCTATCCGCCAGTTATTAGCCTTGTTTGAAGGTGATGATTTAGCGCAAATTCAAAAGTGGTTACAACGTCAAGAAGAATCATTGTTACATGCAATGAGCCAGACTCGGCAGATCAGTATTGAACTAACCCCTTACTGGCCGTAATACGTAATGAGTTAGTCTTTAATATCAACGCCTCGCTTTATGCGGGGCGTTGTTGTATTTACGGCAATGATATGTGGTGTAGATCATGTTTTAAGGTATCTTTTTGAGCGGTGGCTAAATATTTATTCGTTAATGTCGATAAGCAATGAAGAGAATAGGGCAATGGTGCTTATTGATGACATTACTGGCTTACGAATAAGATCATCACTATCAATGTGAATGGTATAAACGTTAGCGATACGGAGATAATAAATGGCAACGCTAGAGTTTAAACCTTGGGAAAAGTGGTTAACAAATCTTAAATTAAGACCTAAACTTATTTTACTGATGGTGTTTAGTTCGTTGTTATTAATTGGCAAACAGTTATGGGATGCCGAGTTATTTTACCAATCTGTTATTGCGACTCAGCAAAACAACGTTCATCTATTAGCGCAGTCAAATGCTCAAATACTTACGAGCTTAATTGCAACTGATACTCAATCTTCAGCTTTAGTTACTTCCAAATTATCTGCGACAATGAGTGTTCATGGAGTGTATGTTATTGATTATAAAAATGACAATATGCTCAACGAATCTAAACTAAATCAAGAGATTAAATTAAATGTACCGCTAAATAACGGACAAACGTTGAGTCAACTTTTGCATGATCCGATGCTAAATAATCAAGCATTTATGCGACAAGATCATGATGGCTATGGCTATATAGTTAAACTTCCAGCATTACAGTTAGCTGTTATTAGTTACCAATCAAATGCATTAGCTGCAGGTTATTATCAACAGTACTTAGTGCAGATTGTGTGGCAAACATCATTAATGGTGGCGATTTTTGTGGTGGCGCTATTGCTCGCATCGAGGATTATGTTACGTCAAATTGGAAGTTTAAAACAAAGTATTCAGGCATTTGCTAATAATGATTTATCACAGCCAATAGCAATGGTGTGTCGTGATGAATTTGGTGAATTAAGCCGTGAGCTTGAGCAAAGTCGTTGTCAGTTTAAAGCGGTATTTATTGCTCAGCGACAGGCTGCCAATACGCTGTCACAATCAGCTGAAATGATGTCATTAATGATGGAGCAAACCAAAGAATCATCGCAAGAAGAATTTTCTGAAATTGACCAACTAGCTTCGGCTATGGCTGAGATGACATCAACAGTCCAAACCGTTGCTGGTCATGCGCGTGATGCGTCTAATGCGACTTCAAATACTGCAGAGCAAGCAGCAACAGGACAACAATTTGTGAGTCGTACGATGGTGACGATTAATCAACTATCTAATGATATTACTCAATCGGCAGCAGCCGTTAATCAAGTTGAAACACGTGTCGATAAAATAAGCTCGGTGATTGTAACGATTCAAAGTATTTCTGAACAAACCAATTTATTGGCACTCAATGCGGCGATAGAAGCTGCGCGAGCAGGAGATGCTGGACGAGGGTTTGCTGTCGTGGCTGATGAAGTACGTAACCTTGCACAGCGCACTCAGACGGCAACGGTTGAAATTCAAGATATGATTGCTCAATTACAGCAAAGTGCTCAGCAAGCGGTTAATTTAATGGAACGCAGTGTACTTGAAGCGGGTGAAGGGGTTGATCTCGTCACGAGTGCTGGTGGTGAGTTAAATAAAATTGTTGATCAAATTCAGGGTATCAATGATATGAATTTTCATATTGCAGCAGCTGCTGAACAGCAAAGTGCGGTGGCTGATGAAATGAATATTAACCTAACAAATGTACGAGAATTGGTTGATGGATCGGTTGGTGTTGTTACTGAGCTTGCGCAAACATCAATAGCAATGCAGCATCAAGCCAGTGATTTAGAAACGAAAATAGATACATTTAAAGTGTAAATTAAAGGCTGCATATTGAATGAAATAAAATTATAACGCCCATCCGTTGATGGGCGTTTTTATATGCTAAATTAGAGTTCTTTATCGAGTTACTTGTTCAAGGGACAGCACATGGCGACCGAAAAATCACAACCTTATCCACTCATTGATCATTATGGCGATGTCGTTGCTGCCGCAGACTTAGCGTGGGATAAATTAGCGAATAAGCACCCACAACTATTGGCATTATGGCAAGGTGAAGCCAAGCAAGAATTACATACCATGCTAGGGTTAAGTGATTTTATTAGTGCTTCTTTAGTACAAGATTCAGCACTATTAGCATGGCTACCAGACCAATATCAACATTGTGGTGATATTGATTATCGTCAGTTATTAAACCAACAACTTGCACAAGTAACCGATGAAATAGGTTTAATGCGCAACTTACGTCATTTTAGACGTCGTTATATGACGTTAATCGCATGGCGAGATTTTAGTCATCGCGCACCTTTACAGCACAGCCTCGCTAACTTGTCGCAGTTAGCAGAAGCCTTGATCATGGAAGCGTATCATTGGCTTTATCAACAGTGCTGCACTGAGTGGGGAACACCAATGAATGACCAAGGTGAGCCGCAACCAATGCTGATTTTAGGTATGGGGAAATTGGGTGGTGGCGAGCTTAATTTCTCGTCAGATATCGATCTGATTTTTACCTACCCCGAAAACGGAGAAACGGTCGGCGGTCGTCGTAGTCTAGCGAATGCGCAGTTTTTTACCCGCTTAGGTCAACGGTTGATTAAAGCGTTAGATCAAATCACGTTTGATGGCTTTTGTTATCGCGTAGATATGCGATTGCGTCCTTTTGGTGACAGTGGACCCTTAGTGATGAGTTATGCTGCATTGGAAGATTATTACCAAGAACAAGGTCGTGATTGGGAACGTTATGCGATGATCAAAGCACGGGTTATGGGTAAAGAAAGTTTTACGCAATATCAAGGCTTACGCCAAATGCTACGGCCATTTGTGTTTCGACGTTATATCGATTTTAGTGCTATTCAATCATTGCGGCGTATGAAAGCAATGATTGGTAGCGAAGTGCGACGTCGTGGTCTTACTAATAATATTAAATTGGGGGCGGGCGGTATTCGAGAGGTTGAATTTATCGCGCAATCTTTTCAATTAATTCGTGGTGGTCGTGAACCGAGTTTACGTGGGCGAGGATTATTACCGACGTTAGCTGCAATTAAAGCGTTGGCTTTATTACCGTCTGCTGATGTTGATACTTTAACGGTAGGGTATTGTCATTTGCGACGTTTAGAAAACCTTTTGCAAGCGATTGATGATAAGCAAACCCAAACTTTGCCAGATAAGCCCCTTGATCAAGCACGATTAGCTTGTGCCATGATGGCGCCAGATTGGACTGCACTGGTGGCAACAACAGAACAGCATATGGCAGCTATTCACGCTATTTTTGATGATATCATTGGCCATGATGAGCAGGATAATCAACAAGATGTTGCGACGCAATACCATGAAATGTGGGCAATGGTGACTAATGAAGATGTATTACTCACTATTTTGGCTGAGCTTGATGCACCACAACAAGCGTTGCAAGCACAGAACTTAGCGTCTTTTAAGCATGAATTATCGAAACGTACTTTAGGCCCGCGTGGACGTGAAGCATTGGCTACTTTAATGCCTGAAATTTTGGCGCAGGTAGTAATGCGAGAGGATGCAGTTCAACTGTTGCCGCGATTAACGAAATTGATCATTCGTATTGCGACACGTACTACCTATCTTGAACTATTAACAGAACACCCTGTTGCGCTTAAACAACTGATTCGGTTATGTGCTGCTAGTCCGATGGTGGCTGAACAATTGGCGTTATATCCATTGCTACTTGATGAATTACTTGATCCTCAGCATTTGTATCAACCAACAAAACTGACCAGCTATCAAGATGAGTTGCGTGAATATTTAGCGCGTATTCCTGAAGAAGATATGGAACAACAAATGGAGGCGATTCGCCAGTTTAAGCAAACTCAGTTATTACGGATTGCTGCGGCGGATATTGCTGGTGTACTACCTATAATGAAAGTAAGTGATCACTTAACTTATCTAGCAGAAGCAATTATTGCGGCGGTGGTTAATCAAGCATGGCTACAAATTGCGGCTAAATATGGTGAACCAAGCCATTTATTAGAGCGTGAAACTAAAGGCTTTGCCGTGATTGGTTATGGCAAAGTTGGTGGTTGGGAGTTGGGGTATGGCTCTGATCTTGATTTAGTGTTTGTGCATGATTGCCCTGATAATGTCTATACCACTGGTAGCAAAGAAATTGATGGACGGCAATTTTATTTACGTTTAGCACAGCGGATCATTCATTTATTTTCAACCAGAACCGCGTCGGGAGTATTGTATGAGGTTGATATGCGTTTGCGACCTTCTGGTGCCTCTGGGTTGTTAGTAACAACAATTAGTGCCTTTGGTGAATACCAGCAACAGCAAGCATGGACGTGGGAACATCAAGCTCTTGTTCGCGCACGAATGGTGTATGGCGATGCACAATTACAAGCCGCATTTACCGATGTTCGTCAGCAGGTGTTAACCGCAGTACGTGATTCGGCGCAATTAGCCAATGATGTGGTAGCAATGCGCCATAAAATGCGTGCGCATCTTGGTAAGAAAAGAGTAGGAATGTTCGGCCTTAAACAAGACCAAGGTGGCATTACCGATATTGAATTTTTAGCGCAATATTTGGTATTGGCTTATGCTCATCAGCAGCCAGCTTTAACGCGTTGGTCTGATAATGTACGTATTTTTGAGTCGATGGCTAATTATGGCATTATCGATGACACGACAGCTGCTAAATTACAGCAAGCTTATTGTGATATGCGTAATGCCATTCATCGATTGAGCTTATTAGGCTTACCCGCTTATGTTGATCAGCAACAATTTATTGAAATGAGACAGACAGTAGAACAGGTATGGCAGCAGTGGCTTGAACCTTCTCAGGTTTAGGTGTGATCTCGATGCCCCTTGATTTTAGTTTATGCTAGTATTCGAACGTTGCCATATTTCCGGAGAAAGAAATGAAACTGACGCTGCCTGATTATAACCAAGCAGAGGTATTGATTGTTGGCGATGTAATGTTAGATCGCTACTGGACGGGTCCCACTGAACGTATTTCACCAGAAGCACCAGTGCCAGTGGTTAAGGTTGATCAGATTGAAGAGCGCCCTGGTGGTGCGGCAAACGTAGCAATGAATATTGCTGCGTTAGGTGGCAATGCCAAATTGATCGGCCTAACTGGTGTAGATGAAGCAGCGCGTGCGTTAACGGAAAAGTTAACCTCATTAAATATTTGTAGTGATTTCGTTGCACTTGCACAATATCCAACGATCACTAAATTACGGGTGATGAGCCGTGGCCAACAGTTGATTCGATTAGATTTTGAAGAAGGTTTTCAAAATATCGATTCAGCCCCAATCCTTGAACGAATGCAACCTGCGCTAGCGAATGCGAAAGCGGTTATTTTGTCTGATTATGCTAAAGGTGCGTTAGTTCATGTGCAGGCGATGATTCAATTGGCTCGTACAGCAAACTTACCTGTGTTAGTCGATCCTAAAGGAACTGACTTTGAACGCTACCGTGGTGCGACATTACTGACACCTAATTTATCTGAATTTAAAGCTGTTGTTGGTTGCGTGAATTCAGAACAAGAATTAGTTGAAAAAGGCATGGCACTGATCGAACAATTTGATTTTGAAGCCTTGCTGGTTACTCGTTCAGAACATGGCATGACCTTACTTGAAAAAGGCTGTGAGCCGTTACACATGCCAACTCTTGCGCAAGAAGTTTATGATGTCACGGGGGCTGGCGATACGGTTATTTCAGTATTGGCAGCATCATTGGCAGCCGGTAAATCGTTATCTGACTCTTGTAAGCTCGCGAATGCGGCTGCGGGTGTGGTGGTGGCGAAGTTAGGTACATCAACGTTATCGACAATCGAATTAACCGAAGCTATTCATGGTAGTCAAGACAGTGGTTTTGGGGTTATTTCTGAGTCAATGTTAGTTGAAGCGGTTAAATCTGCGCGTGCGCGTGGTGAAACTGTCGTTATGACCAACGGTTGTTTTGATATTTTGCATGCGGGTCATGTAGCCTACTTAACAGAAGCGGCAAAATTGGGTGATCGCTTAATTGTGGCGGTAAACTCTGATGATTCCGTTAAAGGCTTAAAAGGTCCAGGGCGTCCAGTGAATCCAGAAGATCGTCGTATGGCGGTATTAGCTGGTTTAGGCGCTGTGGATTGGGTGGTACCGTTTACCGAAGAGACACCACAACGATTAATCAGTGAAGTATTACCAAGCATTTTAGTTAAAGGTGGTGATTACACTCCTGAACAAATTGCGGGTGGCCAAGAAGTGATTGCGGCGGGTGGTCAAGTATTAGTACTTAATTTTGAAGATGGTTGTTCAACCTCTAAAATTATTGAAGCTATTCGTGGTGGACGTGGTTAACGTTAGGGTTATCGAACAAAAAAAGCGCCGTTAGGCGCTTTTTTTATATTGATATTAATGGCTTATTTAGTTTGAATTAAACCAGAATTAATATCTAACACATCTTGTTCGCTAAGTGTACCTACCGCTTGCTTTAGCTGTAATCGCGCAAGGATATAATCATAACGTGCGTTAGCAAGTTCACTGTTAGCTGAATATAGGCTGCGGGTTGAGTTTAATACATCAACAATAGTACGTGTACCTACATCAAAACCAGCTTCAGTTGCTTCTAATGCTGATTTTGCAGAAACAACAGATTGTTTATATGCATTGATTGAACCAATCGTTGCATTAATATTGTTGTAGTAGTTACGTACATTTTTTACAACCGAACGGTATTGTGCTTCCAGATTCTCACTCGCTGATACGTATTTATATTGAGCTTGTTTTACTTGAGAGGTGGTATTACCGCCGCTGTATACTGGCAGGTCAATTTTAATACCCGCAGTTAGATTACCTTGATCCGGCTTCATTTGGCTGTTGGTATCATCATATTGATAACCAGATTCAAATGACAATGTTGGTAGGTGTCCTGAATTTGCTAATGAAATATTATCACGCGCAATATCTTGACCGATACGCGATGTTAATAAAGTTAAGTTTTCTGTTTCAGCATCTTTAACAAGATGATCAGCCGCTTGTTTTGGTTTACTCGCCGAGAAACTTACGGTATTTAATGGGTCTAGTGATGAATAAGCATGACCGGTAATTTCACGTAATTCTTCATAACTATTAGCGAGAGTATTTTTTTTAACAATAATTGACGCTAATACCGTGTCGTATTGTGCTTGTGCATCATAAACATCGGTAATAGCAGATAGGCCAACTTCAAAGCGTTGTTTCATTTGCTCTAATTGACGACCAACCGCTGCTTTTTCTGCCTCACCAAATTTTAAGTCATCTTGTGCTTTTAGAACGTCAAAATAAGCAGTAGAAACGCGTAAAATAAGCCCTTGTTGAGTAACAGCATAAGCGGCATCACTTTGACGCGCTGATTTTTCGGCAATATCAAGGCCGACCCAGCTAGCGCGATTATAGAGTGATTGGCTTAATGAAACACCGGCATTAAAACCGTTATCTTTGCTATTTTTGGCATCAAGGTAATAAGTATTGTAGCCCGCAGAAAGGTTAATTTGAGGTAAAAGCGTACTACGAGAAGAATTGATTGCTTCAAAAGCTGCATCTTTATCGGCCGCGGCTTTTAGAAGTTGTGGATCATTTTGCTTGGCTTGCTGATAAATCTGAGCGAGATCGTCAGCCGATGCTGATTGACTAATCGAGCCAATTGCAAGGCTAATAATGATTGGAAGCAATTTTTTCATGGATGCCTTTCCTGGTCTTGCTGACAAAAAATGGATGAGTGTAAATAGTGCAAGCGTTATTTTACCTGAAGCAGGCTTGCTTGAAACTGATCATTACGTAATTTTACTTAACGATTGTATTTTAACACTCAATTATAAACTTATTGTAATCGATTTAATAAACAGCGTGTCAAAAAAATACACGATATTTAATTGTTTAAATACTAAAAGTGGAATATTACACTTTTAGTATGAGTGAAAGGAATATAAGTTAATTTTGATACAATATTGATGAGGGTTGATTGATATTTAATAGATATTTATTCGCAAAGGAAAAGCAATATGAATAAAGTATTAGATTGTTCATCTGTGCAACAGACATTTAATCGCCAAGATGTTGACGTATTATCAACACAAACGGTGTATGACGGTTTTTTTAAAATGGTTAAATACCGCTTACGACATAAATTATTTGCTGGTGGTTGGAGTGGCGAATTTGAACGTGAATTGTTTGAACGTGGTCATGCAGCGGCGGTATTGCCGTATGACTCTGTGCGTGATCAAGTGGTATTGATTGAGCAGTTCCGTGTTGGTGCAATGGCCGCTGAGTGTCAGCCATGGCAGTTAGAAATTGTTGCGGGTATGCTTGATCATGATAATGAGTCAGCAGAGCAAGTAGTACGTCGAGAAGCAACAGAAGAATCAGGATTAGTACTCGGTAAAACAGAAAAAATATCTCGTTACTTATCCAGTTCAGGTGGTTGTTCTGAAATACTTGAAATCTTTATTAGTGAAGTAGATAGCAGTTTGGCGCAAGGGATTCACGGGGTTACCAGTGAATCTGAAGATATTCGTGTGCATGTTGTTTCCAGAAATCAGGCTTATCAATGGCTAGAATCTGGTAAAATTGAAAATGCAGCCACAATTATCGCATTACAATGGTTGCAATTACATCATCAACGTTTGCGACAGGCATAAAATAAATTATCTTATAATCCTAGGGGAATGATTTGAATAAAAGGTATACTGTTGATTTGACAAGTCTAATGCGCTTGTATGAAACTAATTACGCTAAACTCCTGCCATTATTGCCTCGCAGTGATGCTGTTGGAGATAGACACGTATACCTCGTGTGTGATGATGTATATCAGTTAGAAATTATTGAAACAACACGTTACACCACAGTGGTAACATTAGGTTTAGTTAAAAGTGAGGCGGTGGCTGATTATCTAGCGCCACTATTAACTGTGCGGTTATATCATGATGCTAAGGTAGCAGAAGTGTGTGCTGCACAGCAGATTTCTCGACTCAAGCCAATATATGATTATCCTAACTTGCGTATGCATCAAAAAAATGAGAAACATCAAGTCAACCTTTTCTTAGGTGACTGGTTGAAGCATTGTTTACGCCATGGGCTTAGTAAACAATCCGTTTGTTAATTGAACTTAATTGCTCAGAATAGACAAGGTTTTTGACGTTTTGCAGACCTATTCGCTGCCGCAGACCAACCCCGAAAGTGTGGTTCTTCTGCAAATTACCGACACCCATTTGTTTGCCAATGGCTCAGGCTCTTTGCTTGGCGTGGCAACCAAAGACAGTTTTCATGCCGTGCTTGCAGGGGTAGATATTGCTGCGCGTCATTTTGACGCCATCGTTGCTACAGGTGATATTTCTCAAGATCACACCCCTTACTCTTATCAACGTTTTGCTGATGGCATTTCACGCTGGTCACAGCCATGCTTTTGGTTACCAGGGAATCATGATTTTCAGCCAACGATGCAATCCATTTTACCTAGTGAGCAAATTAAGCCCCAACAACAGGTATTAGTCGGTGAGCATTGGCAAATGATTTTACTCGATAGCCAAGTGCAAGGAGTACCGCATGGTGAGTTAAATGCGGCGCAGTTGGTACTATTAGATGCAGCTCTTGCTCGTTATCCAGATCGACATGCATTAATTTTATTGCATCATCATCCACTTGAAGCAGGCAGTGCATGGTTGGATCAACATAAATTGCATAATAATAGTGGACTATGGAATGTGATTGATCGCTATCCGCAAGTGAAAGCGATATTATGTGGTCATATTCATCAAGATTTAGATCGTATTTATCATGGTGTACGTGTACTAGCGACACCATCAACCTGCATTCAATTTATGCCTGATTCTGATGATTTTGCTTTAGATCATAATAATCCAGGGTGGCGTTATTTAGAACTGACTAAAGATGGGCATATCATCACCAGTGTGCATCGTATTAGTGGTGATCAATTTAAACCTAAACTCGATGCAGAAGGTTACTGATGCCATCATTATTGATTTACTTACATGGCTTTAATAGCTCGCCATTATCACTGAAAGCACAGCAGATGATAGCATATTGTGATGAGCATCGGCCTGATATCAAGGTGGTTGCTCCTCAATTACCAAGCTATCCTGCTGAGGCCAGTCAATACCTTGCACAACTCATTGAGCAGTACCAAGACCACTATACTATTGGTGTTGTTGGAAGTTCATTGGGGGGCTATTTAAGTGCGTGGCTTAGTGAGCGTTATCAGCTTCCTGCGGTATTGGTCAATCCAGCAGTTAAGCCTTATCAATTATTAGTTGATTACCTTGGGCCGCAACAAAACCCATACAGTGGTGAGCAGTATATATTAGACACTCAGCACATTGATGAATTGAAAGCGCTTGAAGTGACTAAGATTACCCAATCGCAATTGTTGTGGGTATTATTACAGCAAGGTGATGAAGTACTTGATTATCGCCAAGCAGCATTAAAATATGCACACTGCAAGCTGACAATAGAAGCTAATGGTGATCATAGTTTTTGTGATTTTGAACGTTTTCCCACCACCATTCTTCAATTCTTGGGGTTATAACCTGACTTATCTGTTCATTGAGTAACGAGATAGGCTACCCTATAAATCAAGTTATGTGCATTAGCATAAAATTGATACCCAGTTTATGTCCCTTTTCATGACGACAGAAAAGAGACTCGACTCACTGAATGTGAGTTTTCCGCTGACTCTTGCTTGACAACATTGCGAGGGTTACTGACTATTATTTGCAAAATTTTCCCGTAAATTTCCGTAATATGACAGATCAAAGCTATAACGCTGGAGCCATTGAGGTTCTAAATGGCCTTGAGCCAGTACGCCGCCGTCCAGGTATGTATACCGATACGGTAAGACCTAACCACCTCGGTCAAGAAGTTATCGATAACAGTGTCGATGAAGCCTTGGCTGGACATGCTCGTAAAGTTGAAGTCATTCTTCATGCCGATCAATCATTAGAAGTGATTGATGACGGCCGTGGTATGCCAGTAGATATTCACCCAGAAGAAGGTGTTTCTGGAGTTGAACTTATTCTGTGTAAGTTACATGCCGGAGGTAAATTCTCGGGTAAAAACTACCAATTTTCAGGTGGTTTACACGGGGTAGGTATTTCGGTTGTAAATGCCCTTTCTAATCGAGTTGAAGTGACCGTCAAACGTGATGGACAAGTGTATCAAATCGCATTTGAAAATGGCGATAAAGTCTCTGAATTAGAGGTTATTGGTACCTGTGGCCGTCGCGCGAAAGGCACTAAAGTTCATTTTTGGCCGAACCCTAAATATTTTGATAGTGCTAAGTTTTCTGTTACTCGCCTTAAAAGTAACTTAAAAGCTAAGGCCGTATTGTGTCCAGGTTTGGAGATTATCTTCACTAATAAAATCACTGATGAAACAATACGGTGGTGTTATGAAGATGGTTTAAAAGATTATTTAGCTGAAGGTGTCAAAGGTTATACCTTGCTGCCAGAAGAGCCGTTTACTGGTGTTTTTAGTGGTGCAACTGAAGCGGCTGATTGGGCGTTATTGTGGTTACCTGAAGGTGGCGAGCTGATCACTGAAAGTTACGTTAACCTGATCCCAACGGCGCAAGGTGGTACCCATGTTAATGGTTTACGTCAAGGCTTACTTGATGCAATGCGTGAGTTCTGTGAATTCCGCAATTTGTTACCGCGTGGTGTAAAACTGACTGCGGATGATATTTGGGATCGCTGTGCATATGTGCTATCAGTGAAGATGCAAGATCCTCAGTTTGCGGGTCAAACTAAAGAGCGTTTATCGTCACGTCAATGTGCGGCATTTGTTTCTGGTGTGGTTAAAGATGCCTTTAGTTTATGGCTGAACGAACGCCCACAACTTGCTGAATTATTAGCTGAAGTTTGTATTGCTAACGCCCATCGCCGTATGCGTGCGAGTAAAAAAGTCGTTCGTAAGAAAATTGCTTCAGGTCCTGCTTTGCCAGGTAAATTAGCCGATTGTTCGCAACAAGACTTAAACCGAACAGAGTTGTTCTTGGTGGAAGGTGATTCGGCAGGTGGTTCAGCGAAACAAGCCCGTGATCGAATGTTCCAAGCCATCATGCCGTTACGCGGTAAGATATTGAATACTTGGGAAGTGTCATCTGATCAAGTGTTGGCATCAGAAGAAGTTCATAATATTTCAATCGCATTGGGTATTGATCCCGACAGTGGTGATTTGAGTGGACTTCGTTACGGTAAAATATGTGTCCTTGCCGATGCGGACTCCGATGGTCTGCATATCGCAACGTTACTATGTGCCTTGTTTATGAAGCATTTTGAAGCGTTAGTACGTGCAGGACATATCTTTATTGCAATGCCGCCACTTTACCGTATCGATTTAGGTAAAGAAGTCTTTTATGCGCTTGATGAAGCAGAAAAAAATGCCATTCTTGAGCGTTTAAAAGGTAAGCGTGGAAAAATCAACGTCCAGCGCTTTAAAGGTTTGGGTGAAATGAACCCACTGCAATTACGTGAAACCACCATGGATCCTAATACTCGTCGTTTGGTTCAACTTACTATTGATGATGATAGTGAAACCAATGAAATGATGGATATGCTGCTTGGTAAAAAGCGTGCAGAAGATCGTCGTCACTGGCTACAAAGCAAAGGCGATATGGCGGAAGTATAATTCATCCCCACGTATATCATTTTTAAATCGGCAAGCATTATGTTTGCCGAATCGCATTATTTAAGACGGATTATCTCACGATGACTGATGTCTCTATGGATGGCGTTGAACAGCTTCCACTTAGAAAGTTTACTGAAGACGCTTATTTAAATTATTCCATGTATGTAATCATGGATCGTGCCTTGCCTTTTATTGGTGATGGCTTGAAACCTGTACAACGTCGTATTATTTATGCGATGTCAGAACTAGGTTTAAGTGCTACTGCAAAATATAAAAAATCAGCACGTACTGTTGGTGACGTATTAGGTAAATTCCATCCACACGGTGATTCTGCGTGTTATGAAGCGATGGTACTTATGGCTCAGCCTTTCTCCTACCGTTATCCGTTAGTGGATGGTCAAGGTAACTGGGGTGCGCCAGATGATCCAAAATCTTTTGCTGCAATGCGTTATACCGAATCACGTTTATCGCGTTTTTCAGAAGTATTATTAGCAGAAATAAATCAAGGCACAGCAGATTGGGTACCTAATTTTGACGGTACGATGCTTGAGCCTAAAATGTTACCTGCTCGCTTACCGCATATTCTATTAAATGGTATTACTGGTATTGCGGTTGGTATGGCAACGGATATTCCGCCACATAATGTACGCGAAGTAGCGAATGCTGCTGTACATATGATCGATAATCCCAATGCTGATCTTGAGCAATTAATGGAATTTGTTCAAGGCCCTGATTATCCGACTGAAGCTGAAATCATCACCTCAAAATCTGATTTGAAGAAGATGTACGCCACTGGGCGTGGTAGCGTTAAAATGCGCGCTATTTGGCATAAAGAAAATGGTGATATTGTGATCACCGCCTTGCCTCATCAGGCATCGGGTGCCAAATTATTGGAGCAAATTGCGGCGCAAATGCGAGCTAAAAAGCTGCCAATGGTTGAGGATTTACGTGACGAATCCGATCACGAAAACCCAACGCGTATCGTGATCGTACCACGCACAAATCGTATTGATTGCGATCAATTAATGAATCACCTGTTTGCTTCGACAGATTTAGAAAAAAGTTTCCGCGCAAATATTAATATGTTGGGTCTAGATGGTCGTCCACAAGTCAAAGGCTTGGTAACGATTATTAAAGAATGGCTTGAGTACCGCCGTAGTACTGTTCGTCGCCGTTTGCAGTATCGTTTAGATAAAGTGATCGCCCGTTTACATATTTTAGAAGGCTTATTAGCGGCATATTTAAATATTGATGAAGTGATTGAGATCATTCGTAGTGAAGATGATCCAAAAGCTGAATTAATGTCACGCTTTGATTTAAGTGTCACCCAAGCGGATGCGATTTTAGAAATCAAACTGCGTCAGTTAGCTAAGCTTGAAGAAATTAAGATCCGTGGTGAATTAGACGAATTAGCTAAAGAACGTGATCAGCTTGAAAAGCTGTTAGGTTCAGAGCGACGTTTAAATACGTTGATCAAAAAAGAAATGATCGCTGATGCTGAGAAGTATGGTGATGATCGTCGTTCTCCATTGGTTGAGCGAGCAGAAGCAAAAGCCATGACCGAACGTGATTTAATTCCAAGTGAAGCGATCACGGTTGTTCTGTCTGATAAAGGCTGGATCCGTCACGCTAAAGGGCATGATGTTGATCCTAGCACGTTAAATTATAAGTCAGGTGATAACTATCTTGCACACGCGCGAGGTAAGAGTAATCAACCCGCAATATTCTTAGGCTCTGATGGTCGCAGTTATGCGCTTGAATCACATAGTTTACCATCAGCTCGTAGCCAAGGTGAGCCAATCACGGGTCGCTTAAACTTAACCCCTGGCACAAATATGCGTCAAGTTATGATGGCTGAGGATGATCAACTATGGCTAATGGCATCAGATGCGGGTTATGGTTTTATCTGTAAGAGCAGTGATATGGTATCGAAAAATAAGAGTGGTAAAGCCTTATTAACGGTACCTGAAAAATCATTAGTATTACCACCTCAACCGATTGCTGATATTAATAATGATCAAATTATGGCGATCACCAATGAAGGTCGAATGTTGTTATTCCCAATCAAAGATTTACCGCAATTAGGTAAAGGTAAGGGTAATAAGATCATTAATATTCCATCGGCACGTTCAAAAGCACGAGAAGAATTCTTATCGTACTTAATGGTGATTAGTGCTGATACTCATGTCACCTTGTATGCAGGTAAACGTAAGTTAGGGCTTAAACCGAGTGATCTAGACAACTTCCGTGGAGAGCGAGGACGTCGAGGTTCAATGTTACCGCGTGGGTTGCAGCGTGTGACTGATATCGAAATTGATTCTCCACAAACAATGGCAGATGATCAATTAACTGATAGCTAATATTGTGAAATAGACAATTAAACCCTCATATTATTGAGGGTTTTTTAATGATTTATATGTGTTAATTGTGCTTCAGGTATATTGGTGCACACTTTTATGCAGAGGAGTGTTGGAATGATTTATATTTTACGGATGATTGCAATCGCCATTTTTGCGATTATAACTTTTGTCCTTGGTTGTGGTTACTGCTTATTTAGTCCTCGTAACCCTAAACATGTTTATACTTTTGGTCGACTTTTCAGCAAAATGTCACGTATTGTCGGTATTAAACTTGAAATCCGCTACGCCGAAGGTGCTGAGCAAGTTGGTCCAGCAATTTATATTGCTAACCATCAAAATACTTACGATTTATTTACTGTATCTGGTGCAATTATGCAGCGTACAGTAACGGTAGGTAAGAAAAGTTTAGTCTGGATACCACTGTTTGGGCAACTATACTGGATAACAGGGAATATTTTAATTGATCGTGCTAACCGTACTAAAGCTGTTGGCACTATTGGTCAAGTAGTTGATAAAATAAAGAAAAATAAAGTATCGGTGTGGATGTTTCCTGAAGGTACACGTTCTCGTGGTCGTGGTTTATTACCATTTAAAACAGGTGCATTCCATGCTGCTATCGGTGCTCAAGTACCAATTGTACCGATAGTTTGTAGTTCAACGGATAACGTAAAGCTGAATCGTTGGAATAACGGTGTGGTAATTGTGGAAGTTATGAAGCCGATTACGACGGTTGGTTTAGGTAAAGAAGATGTGCGTAGCTTACTCACTCAAAGCCGCGATCTAATGGCAATAAAACTGGCTGAATTAGATCAGGAAGTTGCTCAACGCAATAAGCACTGATCGTGTTTATTTAAAGCTTAATAATTATAGCTAAAAGATATAACATGAGCATCATTAACAAGGACATGTTTTATAAGCATGTCCTTGTTTTGTTTTATTGTTAAGCTATTAATAACAGTAAGCAATATTTTGAGATAAAAGTAGAAAATAATCATGACTGAAGAATATGTAGTATTAGTAGATGAGCAAGGCCATGAACTTGGCTTACAAGAAAAAATGCAAGCTCACCGTGATGGTGCACTGCATTTGGCTTTTTCAGTATTACTTTATCGTGATACTCCGTCTGGGCGTGAATATTTATTACACCAGCGCGCATTAGAAAAATACCATAGTGGCGGATTATGGACCAATACTTGTTGTTCTCACCCACGCCAAGGTGAGTCGATCAGTCAAGCTGGTATTCGTCGTTTACAAGAAGAAATGGGCATTACATTAACGACCACGTTAACGGATATTGGTCATTTTTGTTATTACGCCAAATTAGATCAGCAGTTAATTGAACATGAATTAGATCATGTATTGATTGGTGATGGCGATGGTTTGGAGTTCACGCCTAATCCTGCAGAAGTGATGGCCTATCGCTGGTGGTCAAGTGCTGAGTTGCAATTGCAATTACAGCAAGCCCCGCAATTATTTACCGCATGGTTTGCACAAGTCTTAGCCGTAGTGGAACAATCATAGTTTTCGTTATGATGGAGAAAAAAGCGATCACTGATTTTCAGTCTCGTGATCGCTTAATTAACGATTATTTACGTACAGCAATCGCTTCAATTTCAATTTTTACATCTTTAGGTAAACGTGCAACTTCAACACAAGAGCGAGCAGGGTAAGGCGCATTGTGTTCATCAAAGAAAGTACCGTAAACTTCATTTACCGCACCAAAATCATTTAGATCTTTAACAAAAACTGTCATCTTTACAATATCAGCAACGCATAGACCAGATGCTTCAACAACAGCCTTAACATTATCTAATGATTGGCGTGTTTGAGCAGCAATATCTTCTGCAACGTCACCCGTTAATGGATTAACTGGAATCTGACCTGATGTTAGTACCATACTACCAAGATCAACACCTTGTACGTAAGGACCGATTGCCGCAGGTGCTTGCTCTGTATGAAGAATTTTCGTCATGATTTATCCTATTTTATGATCATTAAAAGGCACAATTAATTGCCTTTAAGTGTTAATTAATATGGGGGCAATAATGGTTATATTCAACTAATGATCATTGTTATCAATAGCTATTTTAGTCCTAAGCGCTGTTTGACGACCTGTAGGCATTCATCAATGCGAGTGATGTCTTTTGGCGCGACCATGACGGTGTCATTACCACCAATAGTGCCTAAAATATCTACGTGAGGTTGCATATCAATTAATCGAGCGACTAATTGTGCGCCACCAGGGTGAGTTTTTATGACAACCACTAACTGGTTATGACTTACAAATTCAACTTGTGATGCAATCGATGCATTAATCTTTATTGGTTCATTTTCAGCAGTCAGGCAATAAATTTTTTTACCCGCAGCATTGGGAATTTTAGCGACGCCTAACCGTAAGAGTAGCCGTGACACTGTAGACTGACTAATATCGTGAAAGCCTAATTCAATTAATTGATATCGAATATCATCTTGCGTTGTAAAGCTTTGTTGTTGTAGCAAACGTTTACATGCTGATGTCATATTATCATTACAATAATTATGATCGATTGCTGGGGGGTGAAGCTCCATTTTAGGTCATTCCTTGGCAATATATAGATCAATAATAGATGGGACGATACAGTTCACATTGAGTGCTTATGTTTAACACTACGCATTCGTATGAATATTAATCATAACAATTATAATATAGTGTAGATATGACCATTATCACCAAATAACAAACGTTATATGAAGTTATTCCAGTGAATGATAGTAATGTGATGGCGATTAACGTTATAGATTGTATTGAGTCAGTAGTTACTTACTTGTGAATTAAAAAAGACCCAGCGCAGACTTATCACTCTTTGTTGTTGATAATGTCTTTGCTGGGTCGAGCGTATATTGATTTTTTTAGCGATTACATTCAGTCACGATTTGACGTGAGAATACTTTTTCGCAGTACTTACATTTTAATTGAATATCCGCTTTTTTGGTCAGTACCTTAAAGCCACTATTAACCGGTTCACCATGTGAAATACAGTTACTATTAGGACATTTGAAAATAGCACTGATAAATTCAGGCAGTGATAAATTGAGTTTTTTAACCACTTCGTAGTTTTCAATTTGATTAACCGTTGCTTTTGGTGCGTAGAGTGCTAATTGATTGGCTTGATCTTCGGTGATAAACACATTCTCAATTTTGATCAGATCTTTAGCGCCTAATGCTGAAGAGGGTAAATTAAGACCAATAGTGACGCGCTCATTCGTTCCTTTGATATTAAATAATTTAAGGATTTTAATACCGACATTAGCCGGAATATGATCGATAACAGTACCATTTTTAATTGCTTCAACTTTAAGTTGGGTTTCCTTCACCATGATCGTCACGCCTCTTCTATAGGTTTTCATTAAGTACAAGAGCAAGCAGCGCTTGACGCGCATAAACACCATTTTCTGCCTGTTGGAAGAAGTAAGCATATTTGGTTTTATCTACATCAACTGTTATTTCATCAACACGTGGTAGTGGATGTAATACTTTTAAATTGTCACGTGCACTTTCCAACATGCTAGCCGTTAGAATATAAGCGGCTTTCATATGTACATATTCAGATTCATCAAAACGCTCTTTTTGAACACGAGTCATATAAAGAATATCTAATTCAGGAATGACGTCTTCCATGTTGTTGTGCAAGCTATAACTAATACCTGCATCATCCAATTCTTCACAGATATAGTCGGGCATTGCTAATACTTCAGGCGCAATAAAGAAGAATTTAACATTATTAAACTTTGATAATGCTTGAGTTAATGAGTGTACGGTACGGCCATATTTTAAATCACCGACGAAGGCGATATTGATACCATCAAGTCGACCTTGCGTTTCATGGATAGTAAATAGATCTAATAATGTTTGAGTTGGATGTTGGTTAGCACCATCACCACCATTGATAACCGGCACGCCATTAGAAAACTCAGACGCTAATCGTGCCGCTCCTTCTTGTGGGTGACGCATAACAAATGCATCAACATAAGAGGTAATTACTTGGACTGAATCTGATAATGTTTCGCCTTTATTCGCCAGTGATGTATTTCCTGGTGAATCAAAACCAACCACTGTGCCGCCTAAACGTTGAATCGCTGTTTCAAAAGAAAGGCGAGTACGGGTTGATGGCTCAAAGAAGCAACTTGCGACGACTTTATTTTTAAGTAACGTCGGGTTAGGTTCGGCTTTTAGTCTCGCAGCGGTATCAATAATAAGCTCTAGCTCAGCACGATTAAGCTCTGGTATAGAAATAATATGCTTTTTAAACAGCGAATTAGCCATGGCTTCTTTCCCTATGATGGTTTGATTAAGTTGAAATACGGTTGTTGTTTGTTAAATTTTAGGCAAAAAAAAGCCCCCTATTAAAAGGAGGCTTTTTTTTGAAAAATAGTAAAAATAAAATAACAAACCATCATCAGCGGATGATTACTGCGAGTTAATGTCGTGTTCATAGCAGGGTTCATTTTTTTATCTCTTGCTAGGCAAATTGCAAGGATTATACCGTCTATTTTTTATGGCGCAAGCGTTTGCGTTAATTATTCAATCTACGGATTTTTATGCAATTCTAGTTATATTGTGTTGGTTTTTTGTTTTACTTATTTATATGAAAAACAAAGATAATTATTTTTCATTGGATTTTTTATCTGCAAAAATATGCAACTGCCGTTCAAGTGAACGGCAGCGTATTAACTCTTATTACAGCGAATATTGTTATTTAGTCCCCCAGTGTTGCTACCATCACAGCTTTGATGGTATGCATGCGGTTTTCTGCTTCATCAAACACAATTGAATGGTTAGATTCAATCACTTCATCCGTTACTTCTACCCCTTTTGATAGCATTGGGTAGGCTTGAGCAAGTTCTTTTCCAACGGTGGTATCTTCGCCATGGAAAGCTGGTAAACAGTGCATAAATTTCACATGCGGATTACCAGTTGCTTGTAACATAGCCATGTTAACTTGGTATGGCAGCATTAAATTGATTCGTTCTGCCCATGCTTCTTTGGCTTCACCCATAGAAACCCACACATCGGTATAAAGGAAATCACAGCCTTGAACACCTTCTTGGACATCATCTGTCATGGTGATTTTAGCGCCCGTTTCTGTGGCAATTTCACGGCATTGAGCGACAAGTTCAGCATCAGGCCAGAATGCTTTTGGTGCAACGAGACGAATATCCATTCCCATTTTTGCAGCACCAACCATTAAGGAGTTACCCATGTTATTACGCGCATCCCCAAGATAAGCAAATGACATTTGGTGTAATGCTTTGCCGCGGCCATGCTCTTGCATGGTTAGAAAGTCAGCTAAAATTTGTGTTGGATGGAATTCATCGGTTAAACCATTCCATACAGGAACGCCAGCGTATGCACCAAGCTCTTCAACAATCGCTTGGCCAAACCCGCGGTATTCAATGCCGTCGTACATACGACCTAATACGCGAGCGGTGTCTTTCATTGATTCTTTGTGACCAATTTGAGAACCAGAAGGGCCTAAATAAGAAACTTGAGCGCCTTGGTCAAAAGCAGCAACTTCAAATGCGCAACGCGTACGGGTTGAGGTTTTTTCAAAGATCAGTGCGATGTTCTTACCTTTAAGGCGAGGTTGTTCATAGCCATTGTATTTTGCTTTTTTTAATTCAGCCGATAGTTCAAGTAAATGTTGAATCTCACGAGGAGTGAAATCAAGTAATTTTAGGAAGTTACGATTACGAAGATTAAAAGCCATGATGTATCCCTCTTAAGGTTCAGTATCTCTTCGACTGAATCTTTTATGTTATAGGTGAGTTACTCGATAATGTTCAATGTTAATAATATGTGTATCTTATTTTTTAGCGTTTGTGAATAGCTATTCTATTTATCTGCAATAATATTTGTTCCAGCAAGCCCTTTGAGGATCTCTAATCCATCATGCAGTGCACCGATACCGACTAATTTTCCACCTTGTTTGATAAACTCACACGATGCTTCAATTTTTGGACCCATTGAACCGGCATCAAAACTGTATTGTGCTAGCGCTCGTGGCGTCGTGCTTGATATCGCTTTTTGAGTTGCTTTGCCCCAATCAAGATAAACAGCATCAGCATCAGTCAAAATAAGTAGCGCATCGGCATTTAATTGCTTGGCGAGATAAGCCGCTGACATGTCTTTATCAATTACAGCCTCAACACCTACCAGTTTGTTATTTTCACGTTTAACTGGAATGCCACCGCCGCCAGTACAAATGACTAAGTGATCACGTTTAATTAAGGTTTCGATGGCATCACATTCTACGATGCCAATGGGTTGTGGACTTGGTACTACGCGGCGGAAATATTGACCATCAGCTTTCACCGTCCACTGAAATTTCTCAGCTAACTCACGAGCTTCGGCTTCTTGATACACAGGGCCAATAGGCTTGGTTGGATCAGCAAAAGCAGGATCTTGTGGGTCAACTAACATTTGAGTGAGCATGCAAGAGACGTCTTGCTCTGGCAGTAAGTTCTTCAGTTCTTGCATTAAGATATAACCAATCATGCCTTGTGTTTCAGAACCCAATACATCTAGTGGGTAAGGCATTACTTTTTTATATTCCAACCCTTGTAGTGCCAGTAAACCTACTTGTGGACCGTTACCATGTACTAATACCACGTTATATTGCTGCGCAATTTCTGCGATAGTTTTGGCGGCTGTCGCAATGTTTTGACGTTGAATGCTGGCTTCTAAAGGCTCGCCACGACGTAATAAAGCATTACCACCAAGGGCAACCACAACAGTTTGTTTAGTCATCGCTGTATATCTCCGTATTTATTAGTGGCTGGTCGGTAGTCGCACCAGCCTTTGTTATGTCGGTTTAAATACCATCACGCTCAATTGGGCAGCTCATGCAGCGAGCACCGCCACGGCCACGACCAAGTTCATCACCTGGAATCGGTAATACAGTGATGCCGGCTTTATCGTATTTTTCATTGGTGTAAGTGTTACGCTCATAACCAATAACAACCCCAGGGCTGACGGTTAAGACGTTGTTAGCATCGTTCCACTGCTCACGTTCAGCTTCAAAGTTATCACCACCAGTGGTAATTAAATTAAGTTGATCAACGCCCAAAGCTTTCTCGATAGCGTGAACAAAATAATTTTCTTCTTTAGCTTTTACGCTGCCATAAGCATCGCCAGTTAGGCTCCAGCATTGGACATCTTTACGAATAACTTCAGGGTAAACCGAGAAAGTGTCTTCACGCATATGTGTCATCACAGTATCGAGGTGCATGCATGAACGGTGCTTTGGTAATTCCATTGCAATTACTTGCTTGGCTTGACCATGCTTAAATAAGCTTGCTGCTAATGCCTCAACACCTTGTGGCGTTGTACGTTCAGACATACCAATTAACACGCTGCCTTTACCTATAACTAAAACATCGCCGCCTTCAATGGTGGATTTGTCATAAGCATTTTGATCATCGCCAAAGTATTTAATGAAATCTTGGCCTGCAAACGTTGGATGCCAGCGGTAAATAGCACGTAAATGGTTGGTTTCACGTTGACGAGCTTCTTTAGCCATCGGATTAATAGATACACCACCGTAAACCCAGCAAGAAGTATCGCGAGTAAAGAGATGATTAGGTAATGGCTTGATAATAAAGTCACAAGGTGAATGCATCTTTTGCATAATAGAAGAGGATTGCAGTGGTAATTCTGCGTAACTTAGACCACCTAATAAAATTGAAGCGAGCTCAGCATGAGGTAGGTCAGCTAAGAAACAGCGAATATCATTCGCAAAGGTATTACCAAAACGGTAATTTGATATTTGAGTTGATAATAGCCAATCTTTTGCTTCTGGAATGGATAAAGTTTCACTTAACATGGTTTGTAATAATAAAACTTCGACACCTTGTTGGCGTAGAGTATTAGCAAATACATCATGTTCTTTACCTGCTTTTTCAACAGATAATACATCATCAAATAATAAATCTTGGCAATTTGATGGTGTCAGATTATTTAAAGCACGCTCTGGACGATGGATTAGTACGCGGCGTAGTTGACCTATTTCAGAACCCACATAAAAGTTACTCATGATAGTATCTCTCTATTTATGCCTGTTAGTGATTGGCTATGTTTAAAGTTACGAAGCGTTAAATAAGTATTGCGTGTTGTTTATGTAATTGATTCTACGTGGTTGAGTTTATTTGTATAAGATCACTATCACACTTTAATTATTAATAGCTTAGCGATGATATAGTGGTTTTTTTACAGGAAAGAATAATTATAAATAATGAAATTCATTGATTTATTATGTGATTGTTATGTTTTTTTAATACAATAATCATTGTTATCTTATTGTTTTTTATTGGTATTTTATTTTTATATGAAATCTTATGCATTGTTGTTGTTTAAATTAAGTTTTAACGGTGGAGAATATTATTCAAATAAGATGCGTAGATATATTAAATAATAAGATTTTCTTTTTTTTTATAATGTATTTAAGTGTTTTTTTGTGATGAATGTTTATTTTATTATTTTGTTATTTTTTAATTTTAAATATGTTTTAAATAATATTTAATTGAATGTATATGTGGGGGGTGTCTTGTTGGAATAATAGGGGGCTTTGAGACAACGTAATGACTAATATAAATAATATGGTATAACGTAAAGGTGTAATAAATATATCTCTATATGTATAACTGAAAATAAAAAAATCGCCCGCAGGCGATTTTAATAAAGGATATATATTTATCAGTTACACTAGCGTACTACACTAATATTACGCCAATACTTAAAACCACCATCGTAAATACAATAATAATACCTAATAATGGTGCAACCCATTTCAGCCAGCGTACATAAGGGACGCGTGCAATAGCTAATCCTCCCATTACAACTGCAGATGTGGGAGTGACAAGGTTAACGACCCCTGACGCTGATTGGTAAGCGGTTACGACTAGATCTCGTCCAACTCCTGAAAAATCAGCCAATGGCGCCATGATTGGCATAGTCAGTACGGCTAATCCGGAGGTCGATGGAACTAAAAACGACAGTAATATTTCTAGAATATACATGACATTAATAAATACGACAGCTGAGAGACCTGTGACGATATGTTCGGCTGAGTTTAGGATAGTATCGGTGATCATACCGCGATCCATGATCACGACAATACCGCGAGCAATACCAATAATTAACGCTACGCCAAGTAGATCTCGAGCGCCATCAATAAAGCTGGTAGAGAAATCTTCTTCGCTCATGCGTGACACAAAACCAATAAGAATCGAAGCGCCAAGGAACATTGCTGATATTTGTGGCATCCACCATCCCGCAATTGCAACCCCATAAATCATCACTGCAAACGAAAGTCCAAAAATAGCAAGTATCACTTTACGGGTAGTAGTGAACTCAAGCATTTGATCTGATTGGTTACTTAAAAAATGCGCTTTATTTTGCTCATATTGGTCATACACAATTGATTTTGTTTTATCTTCACGCACCATTTTTGCATAGCGCATGACGTAACCAACACAGATTAACCAACCGATAGTTAGAATGATAATTCGTAACATAATACCATCAGTGAACGGTATGCCTGCTGCGTTAGAAGCAATAACCGTTGCAAAGGGATTTATTGTCGATCCTAATGTTCCTATACCAGCTCCCAGTAACACTGTTGCTGCGGCAACGAGCGGATCAAATCGTGCCGCCATCATCACAGGTACTAATAAAGTATAAAAAGGTAATGATTCTTCTGCCATGCCATAAATGGTACCGCCCGCAGCAAATAAACCCATTAAAATCGGGATCATTAATTCTTCTTTGCCATGTAGGCGGGCAGTGACACGTTCAATACCTGCATCAATTGCCCCTGTTTTTGTAACCAGTCCAAGAAAGCCACCGATAATTAAAATAAACAATGACACATCAATGGCTGCGGCTTCATAGGATTCATGATTATAAAAACCATCTATCGGCGCTAATAATACATCAACAACACCTTGAGGGTTGCTCTCAACCGGTTTATAGGTACCTGTAATAGGGACTTCTTTTCCGAGTTCAGCATTCATTTCACGATCATATTGTCCTGCTGGTACAACCCATGTAAGAGCGGCAACAAAAGCAATAAGTGTAAATAGAATGGTATAAGCAGAAGGGAATTTTAATTGAGAAAAAAAGCTTTTCTTTTCGGGTTTAATCTCAGTGTGTGTCGTCATGGTTATCTCCTGCACCATAGGTTAATGATAACCATAAGGTGTGTTTGTCTGCATGAGTGATAATGATCACTTATGAAAAAAGAAGGGCACAAACAATAAACGTAACTAATTAAAAAATATTACAGCTTAGTATCATGGTGATAAATGGGTCATAAATAGTCTCATTGGGCTTGTGGGACTTTATGATTCTAAAGTGAAATTTAGTGACTAACTCAACGATTGTTCACAATTTTTTTGTATTTATTATCAGCGATAAAAGTGTCATTTTTAAACATGGGATATTAGTGTAAAAAAACTGGGTGTCTATGCGAATAGCCTATATAAACAATATGACAAAAAATTAATAGCTAGGGCTTATACCGTGGTTATCGCAGCATAGTGAGTATTATAGGCGTGGAATATTATGCATAACGATGAGTATTTGAAGCGTTGACGTTAATAACTTAAGTATTGATTAAGATCAATTTAGACCGAGCTTACGCGTAAGATATGGTAATTGAGTGCAAACCATGCGATATTTGCCAGCAAATTTATTCCATAGGTGGAGTGATACCATGTCTTACGCAGAATTGATTGCAGAGCAAAAAGAAGAAACGCGCGAAATTATCGCCGCATTACTTGAAGATGGCAGTGAGCCAGAGGCGCTTTACACTATTGAGCACCATTTCTCTGCAGACACCTTTGAAGAGCTAGAAGCGGCTGCAGTTGAAGCATTTAAACTTGGTTTTAATGTTTTAGAAGCAGAAGAGCTAGAGCTTGATCCTGAAGATGGCGGCGGCAAGGTTGTATGTTTTGATGCAGTGATGGAGTCAGCTCTAAACGCTGAGCTTATTGATGAGCAAGCTGAAAAGCTAATCAAACTAGCAGAAAAACACAGCATTGATTATGACGGTTGGGGTACTTACTTCGAATCTGACGAAGATGATGAAGATGATGAAGAAGAGAGCGAAGACGAAGAATAAATCGTCATAACACCACTCTGTTCTTAAAAGCCGGCATTTTGCTGGCTTTTTCTGCTTTTTGGCAGTGATATCAAGCTTTGATATTGATGACATAATAGAAATTTACTCGTGATCACTGTCTGTAACTACAACGCGTGTAAATCTTTCCATTTATCTTCATACATTTAAATCATACTGAATATATTCAGTATTGGAGTGATTGATGACAATCTCACTTAATGGCCAGTGGTTGCTTGCGTGTGTTCAGCGTTCAGCAATTCAAGACCTTCATATTGATTTGCCGGGTGATGTTCACTCAGCATTATATGCAGCTGGAGAGATCCCTGATCCTTATTGGGCAACCAATGAAAAAAAAATTCAGTGGGTTGGTGAGTGCGACTGGATTGTCAGCCGCCACTTTGAATTAACTGCTGAACAACTGACGTGCAATGCCATGGATTTGGTATTGAACCAGCTTGATACAGTAGCTGAAATTCGTATTAATGGTCATACTGTTGCCGATTTTAATAATATGTTCATGCGCCATAAAGTGGATGTATTAAGTTGTTTGCAAGTTGGTATGAATCGTATTGAAATTGTATTACATCGTGCTGATCTTGCAGCAAAAAATCGTGCAGATAAATTACCATTCCCAGTGCCATGGGCGAAAGGTAATAACCAAATTCCATTTATGAATACGCTGCGTAAACCACAGTTCCACAGTGGTTGGGATTGGAGTATTTGCTTATCAGTTTTAGGTGTTTACGGTGATATTGTGCTGCAGCCAATTGAACATGTACGTATTAGTCACTTAGCAACTAAACAGAAATGGCATCAGCAAGAGTGTGAACTAACGGTTACGTTACATTATGAAGTTGTCTCTGAAAAAGGACTGGCTAATGCTGCCGTTATCTTTGATGGTCAAACTTTTCACCTGACTCTCGATCGTGAAGCAACCAAAGCCAGTGTTATTTTTAGAATTGATAATCCTCGTCACTGGTGGCCTGCGGGTTATGGCAAGCAACGCTTATATAAATTGGCACTTGAAGCTGATGGAATAACGCTCACTAAGCAAATTGGTTTGCGTAAATTAGACGTTGTAACTAAAGATGATGATCAGGGCCAGAGTATGGTCGTGATGGTTAATGATGTGCCAATTTCAGCCCGTGGTGCCAATTGGATTCCACTAGATGCTATGCCTGCGCGTATGACTGAGCAACGCTATCGCAGTCTGTTAACCGATGCTGCAGCCGCAAATATGAATATGCTCCGCGTGTGGGGCGGGGGTATGTATGAAAAAGATATTTTCTATAATCTTTGTGATGAATTGGGGCTACTTGTTTGGCAAGATTTAATGTTTGCCAATGCGCTATACCCATCAACCCCTGACTTTATTGCTGAAGTTGAGCAAGAAGTTGAATACCAAGTTCGACGCTTAAAAGATCATCCAAGTTTAGTGTTATGGTGTGGTGATAATGAGGTGTTAGGGGCGATTGATCGTGATCCTGAGTCACGGCAACATCGTGAAAAACATTTGATTAATTATGATCGTCTTAATAACACCTTAGCAGAAGTGGTCGAGCGTGAAGATCCATCACGACGCTTCTGGGCTAGCTCTCCGTGTAATGGTGAACTGGATATTATTGATACTTGGCACCATGATCCGCAACGCGGTGATATGCACTGTTGGGATGTGTGGGATAGTGGTAAAGAGTTTGATGCTTATCTACAAGTTACCCCTCGTTTTTGTTCTGAATTTGGTTTTCAATCTTGGCCGTCACTGCCGACAGTGAAAAGTTATTTGCCAGAGCAAGATTGGAATATCAGCTCACCAAGTTTTGAGAGTCATCAGAAAAGCGGTAATGGTAATTCGATCATTACTGAGATGTTTACCCGTTATTTCCGTTTTCCAAATGGGTTTGTCAATATGTTGTATTTATCGCAAGTACAGCAAGCACTCGCAGTTAAAACGGCAGCAGAATATTGGCGTACTCAAAAACCAACCAATCGTGGAATGCTGTTTTGGCAGTTAAATGATTGTTGGCCTGTAAGTTCATGGTCATCGCTAGAATACAGCGGACGTTGGAAACAATTGCATTACCATGCGCGTCGTTTTTTTGCGCCACAAATGGCGACTTTTACTCGAGATCAACATGGATTAAAGCTCCATTTGGTTAATGATGGTCGTAAAAATACCGAGTTAAAAGGTGAAGTCGTATGGCAAAGCTGGGAAGGTGAGATCCTTTACCGTGAGCCAATAGCACAATACTTAGAAGCTGATTCAACCAAAGTGGTGTGGGAATGGCTAAATGAAGATTTAGATGGCCATGAACAAGACGGCTTTTTCCATGTGCATTTGCATAGTGGCCAGCAATTAATAGAAAACACATGGTTTCCAGCTCGCCCTAAATATTGTGAGTTAGCTTGCCCTGATTTGCGCTTTGAAGTTGCTGAGCACAATAATGATATCGTGGTAATGCTAAGCAGTAGCAAGCCCGCATTTTTTGTGCACTTAGAATTTGAAGGTGAGGGGCGATTTGAAGATTCAAGTTTTACCCTTGTGCCTGAACACCAACGTCAAATTAAATATATTGGTTCTGCTAGTTTTGATGAAGTAATGCAAGGTTTGCGAGTCTATCATTTAAAACAAAGCTATTGATTTATTTGATTGTTTAAACTTAAAACCGCTGATGTCAGCGGTTTTTTTTAAGAAGTCCCGTTATTTTAATACGGTGATCTTTAGTGTTTACAACTTAGATGATGAAACCATGTTTTTGATGTAGTGGTATGTCGCTGCCATACTCGTTCATGAAAATAATAAGCTAGAGTATTAATAGCAGGTTCAATCATTGCCATAACACTACCAATAACGATATCGCCAGTCAGTAAATAGACAACCCCAAAAGCGACACTAAAATGTAATACAGCAAAACTGATAGTTTTGTAATGTGGGGCACTAAAGCGTGATGATGTCAGTGTTGGGCGCTGCCATGTTTGTTCATGAAAATAAAAAGCTACGGTATTAACCATCGGTTCAATCATTGCAATTAAACTACCAATAAGAATATCTCCTGTTAGTAGGTAAGCGACGCTAAAAGCGACCGTAAAATGAATAACAGCAAAGCTAATAGTTTTTTTCATAGTAAGACCCTCTCGGCACACTCTTTAATTGCGAATAATTATCATTAACAATATCTGGTTATTTATATTTCAGCAATGGTTAATAATGATTAATTATGAGTCAGGGCTTTTTATTGAGGTCTGATTTTTTAATTAGTTGATTTTTAAATATAAAAAAACCGACGTTATTACGTCGGTTTTTTGTTTTTAGTGTTTAGTTAAAACTTATAGCGCAGCAATAGTTGCTTTTTGCTCAGTTAGTTTAACTAGCGTTTCTTCATAACCTGCGAGCTTCTCACGTTCTTTAGTGATCACGATTTCAGGTGCTTTAGCAACGAAACCTTCGTTACTTAGCTTGCCAGAAGTGCGTTTGATTTCGCCTTCCATCTTTGCGATTTCTTTATCTAAACGTGCCAGTTCAGCGTCTTTATCGATTAGACCCGCCATTGGGATCATCAATTCAGATTTACCAACAAGCGCTGTTGCACAAGCTGGCGTTGCTTCACCGTCAGCCAATACGTTAACTTCTTCTAGTTTTGCTAGAGATTTCAGTACTGTTAGATTTGCTTCAACGCGTGTTGCATCAGCAGCGTCAGCGACTTTTAGCATGACGGATAATGGCTTGCTTGGCGCGATATCATATTCAGCACGTAGGTTACGAATGCTAGTGATAAACGCTTTAACAAACTCAATGTCAGTGATTGCAGCTTGGTCAAACTGTGCTTCATCAAACTGAGGCAATGCCTGATTCATGATGGTTTCACCTTCAACACCATCAACTAGCGGCTTAACGCTCTGCCAGATTGATTCAGTGATGTAAGGTAATACCGGGTGAGCCAGACGTAATGTCTTCTCAAGCACTGTGATTAGAGTATGACGTGTTGCACGTTGTTGTGCTTCAGTGCCTTTCCATAAAACAGGTTTAGTTAGCTCTAAGTACCAGTCACAGAATTGGTTCCAGATGAACTCGTAAAGTACACCCGCAGCCATATCTAGACGGAAGTTATCAATATGGGTATTGAATTCTTTCGCAGCTAGTTGGAATTGTGATTCAATCCACTTATCAGCCAGTGAGTATTCAAGCTCGCTACCTGCTGCAAAACCACAATCTTGATCTTCTGTATTCATCAGTACGTAACGGCTTGCGTTCCATAGCTTGTTACAGAAGTTACGGTAACCTTCAAGACGCTTCATGTCCCAGTTGATGTCACGGCCAGTTGAAGCCATAGCAGCAAGAGTGAAACGTAGCGCATCGGTACCGTATGGTTCAATACCTGCTTCAAATGTCTTACGGGTTGCTTTTTCAATCTTCGCTGCAAGTTGTGGTTGCATCATGTTGCCACAACGCTTCTCAACAAGAGACTCAAGATCAATACCGTCGATCATGTCGATAGGGTCGATTACGTTACCCTTAGACTTAGACATTTTATCGCCGTTTTCGTCACGGATAAGACCGGTTACGTAAACAGTTTTAAACGGTACTTGTGCTTTGCCGTCTTCATCTTTACAGAAGTGCATGGTCATCATGATCATACGCGCAACCCAGAAGAAGATGATATCAAAACCAGTAACCAACACATCAGATGGGTGGAAGGTTTGAAGATCAGCGGTGTTTTCTGGCCAGCCTTGCGTACCAAATGTCCATAGTGCTGAAGAGAACCATGTATCAAGTACGTCGTTGTCTTGGTTTAGAACCACAACAGGTGCTAGGTTGTACTTTTCACGCACTTCTGCTTCGTTACGACCAACGTAAACTTTACCGTCGTTGTCGTACCAAGCTGGAATGCGGTGACCCCACCAAAGTTGACGTGAAATACACCAGTCTTGAATATCGCGCATCCAAGAGAAGTACATGTTTTCGTATTGCTTAGGTACGAATTGGATATCACCATTTTCAACTGCTTGAATAGCCGGTTCAGCTAATGGTGCCGCGCGAACGTACCATTGTGCAGTTAGCATTGGTTCAATAACCACGCCACCACGATCACCATAAGGAATGGTGAGATCATGATCTTTAATTTCTTCTAGCAGACCTAGCTCGTCAAATTCAGCAACGATAGCTTTACGGGCTGCAAAACGCTCCATACCTTGGTATTTCGCAGGGATTTCAGTGCTGTAAACATCGCTTTCTTCGCCGTTAGTGGTGAAGACTTCAGCCGCATCACGAATATCAGCGTTGAAGGTTAGGATGTTGATCATTGGTAGGCTATGACGCTTACCTACTTCGTAGTCATTGAAATCGTGTGCTGGAGTGATTTTCACACAACCAGTACCTTTATCCATGTCCGCATGTTCATCACCTAAAATAGGGATGCGACGGCCAACGATAGGTAGAATGATTTCTTTACCGATTAGATCTTTGTAGCGTGGATCTTCAGGGTTAACAGCAACACCAGTATCACCCAGCATGGTTTCTGGACGCGTTGTTGCTACTACAATGTAGTCTTTACCATCGGCAGTTTGTACGCCATCAGCTAATGGGTAACGGAAGTGCCACATGTGACCTTTAACATCTTTGTTTTCAACTTCGATGTCAGAGATTGCTGTGTGTAGTTTTGGATCCCAGTTAACCAGACGCTTACCACGGTAAAGTAGATCTTCTTGGTATAGGCGAACGAAAACTTCTTGTACTGCATTTGATAGACCATCATCCATCGTGAAGCGCTCACGATCCCAGTCTACCGATGCGCCAAGGCGACGAAGCTGTTTGGTGATTGTGCCACCAGATTCGTTTTTCCATTCCCAGATCTTATCGATGAAAGCATCACGACCATAATCGTGTTTTGTTTTGCCTTCTTCAGCAGCGATCTTACGCTCCACAACCATTTGGGTAGCAATACCTGCGTGGTCAGTACCAACCTGCCATAGGGTGTTTTTACCTTTCATACGCTCACAACGAATCAAGGTATCCATAATGGTATCTTGGAATGCGTGGCCCATATGAAGGCTGCCTGTGACGTTTGGTGGCGGGATCATAATGCTGTAAGCATCTTTAGATGTATCACCATGAGGCTTAAAGTAGCCAGCCTCTTCCCAGCGCTGATAAAGCGCTTGTTCAATTGATTGTGGGTTGTATGTCTTTTCCATAGCGCTCTTAGAAGGGTTCTATTCTATGTGGAATTAAGGCGTCTCAATAACAGCATTGACAGTCGTAATTTGAATGCCAGCAAGGCGATAAGCCTTGTAACGCTCACGCGCCTGCTGTTTGAGCGTTTCATCGCAAGGGACAAAGTCTACCACTTGTGCAAAGCTAACCGCAAAATTTGCGACAATTTCAGCTAAATTAATTAATACTGCTCGGTGTCCGCTATAACGTAAACCAGGCCAACCAATCTCAACCGGCGATCCGCCTCTTGGTCCCTCTCCAATTAAATTGTGAGGAACAAAGTTGTCAGGATCTTGTTGCCATAGATATTCATCTATTTGTTCTGCTTGTTGTTTATTTGCTGCAAGTAAGAATACACGTAGTCCCTGACGGTAACTCATGGCCGCGCAATGACAAGCAAAATGACACTGAAAATCATTTTCAGTACCAGCTTGATCATCATTTAATATATAAAACGTAGCATGAGTCATAAATTATGTCCTAAAAGAAAAGGGCCAAAGGCCCTTTTGAATGTCTTATTCGACAATCTCTTGGCCTGCTCTATTGAGGAGGAATTGGACTAACAAGGGCACCGGACGTCCGGTTGAGCCTTTCGCTGCACCACCTTTCCAAGCAGTACCGGCAATATCGAGGTGAGCCCAGTTATACTTCTTAGTAAAACGAGATAAGAAACACCCTGCCGTAATTGTTCCCGCACCTGGAGAACCTAAGTTTGCCATATCAGCAAATGGACTTGCGATTTGCTCTTGATATTCATCACTCATCGGTAAACGCCAAGCGCGATCGCCTGATTGTTCAGAGGCATTAATAATTTCATGAGCAAGTGGATTATGATTACCCATTAAACCACTGATGTGGTGGCCAAGAGCTACCACACATGCTCCTGTTAACGTCGCAACGTCAACGACGCACTCAGGTTCAAAACGCTCAACATAGGTTAATGTATCACATAATACTAAACGGCCTTCGGCATCAGTATTTAAGACTTCAACGGTTTGACCTGACATGGTGGTTAAAATATCACCAGGGCGGTAAGCACCACCACCAGGCATATTTTCACAACCTGCAAGAATACCAACGACATTGATAGGCAGATTAAGTTTCGCTAATGCTTTCATGGTACCAAACACAGAAGCTGCGCCACACATGTCGTATTTCATTTCGTCCATTTGAGCGCCAGGTTTGATAGAAATACCACCTGAATCAAACGTTAAACCTTTACCGACCAATACAATAGGTTTAGTTTCAGGATCAGGATGGCCCTTGTATTCAATCACTGACATCATGGCTTCATTTTTAGAGCCTTGACCAACAGCAAGGTATGATGTCATACCTAAGGTTGCCATTTCTTGCTCCCCAATAATTTTGGTACTTACCGTTTCAAAATCATCAGCTAAACGACGTGCTTGTGAGGCTAAATATGCAGGATTAGCCACGTTAGGCGGCATATTACCAAGATCTTTACTGGCTTTAACACCCGATGAAATAGCAAGACCATGTGCAATAGCACGTTCGCCCAAAGAAAGCTCACGACGAGTTGGTACATTAAAAACTAACTTGCGTAGTGGACGTCGTGTCTCTGGCTTGTTACTTTTAAACTGGTTAAAGGTATAAAGGCTATCTTTGGTCGTTTCTACTGCTTGGCGTACTTTCCAGTAGGTATCTCGACCTTTAACATGTAGCTCGGTAAGGAAACAGACGGCTTCCATTGAACCGGTTTCATTTAAGGTACTAATGGTTTTTTTGATAATTTGTTTGTATTGGCGTTCGTCAAGTTCACGCTCTTTACCACAACCAACCAGTAATACTCGTTCTGACAATACGTTGGGAACATGATGTAATAACAACATCTGTCCAGGCTTACCTTCAAGGTCACCACGACGTAATAATGAGCTAATATAGCCATCACTAATTTTGTCTAGCTGTTCCGCGATTGGAGAGAGGCGACGTGGTTCAAATACGCCCACGACAATACATGCACTGCGCTGTTTTTCGGGGCTACCGCTTTTGACACTGAACTCCATGCGTACTCCTAACATCCTATAAAGACAATTAACGCTAAATGTTAGATAATACCACACTTGCTTGCTCTGCCGAGATTTCGGTATAGGCTTAAAGCGTGGACTTACATTCAGCCGAAAGATAAAAAAATAACTAATTTAACGAAAAACTATAGTGATTCCATCAAAAAAACAAGTTTTCTATGGGAATAATAACGCGTGATTATTGTTAGGTATTTGACGAGAGAAACAGTAAAAAGCCAATTAGCCGTACTTTTTGTGCTTTTTCTTGTTTTTATTAGCCAAAAGTTCATTCGCATTTTAGCACAAGCGACCGATGGTTCGATCCCGAGTGATCTGATTGTGACTTTAATGGGGCTTTCTATTCCAGCAATGGCATTGCTGATGTTACCACTGAGTTTATATATTGGTATTTTACTCACATTTGGTCGTTTGTACGCTGAGAGTGAAATTACGGTAATGAGCGCTACCGGCATGGGGAATAAGTTTCTTATTCGTGCCGCATTAGCATTAGCATTAATTACTGGTTCAATAGCAACAGCCAACGCATTATGGGTTGCACCATGGGCTCAATATAAAATTGAACAGATCACCGATCAAGCTAAAGCCGATCCAGGTTTAAATATGTTGGTGAAAGGTACTTTTCAAATGGCACCTAATGGCTCTGGGGTGGTATTTGTGAATGATATTACCGATAAAGGCTCTAAGCTGCATAATGTATTTGTCGCTCAATTAAAAGCGCAAGATACATTGCAACCTAGCGTAATGGTGGCGAAACGTGGTTTTGTGACTGAACAAGCCGATGGGCGTCAAATGTTGGATTTACAACAAGGTACGCGTTATGAAGGTGTACCAACGCAGTTGAATTATGGCATTACTCAATTTGATGATTACCAAGCCTTAATTGGTCAGCGTAAAGTAAAACAGGGTGATCGTGATTGGGAAGCAAAAACTACCGCGGAATTATTAAAAGATCCAAGTCTAGCAGCAACGGCTGAATTGCAATGGCGATTATCGTTAATTCTATGTATTCCATTATTAGTTATGATTGTAGTGCCATTATCCGCCGTTAACCCTCGTCAAGGGCGGTTTGCAAAATTAGCGCCTGCGGTATTAATTTATTTAGCGTATTTCCTTGCAATATCATCAGCAAAATCTGCGATTGAAGATGGCTTTATTCCGGGGTGGATGGGAATGTGGCCGATCAATATTGGTGCATTATTAATCGCAATTGGTTTAAATAGCTGGGATAGCTTACCGGTTCGACGCCTCAAAGATAAATTACGGAGACGTGGTTAATGTTTAAAATTCTCGACTGGTATATTGGCCGAACTATTATCGCAACATCGGCATTAACTTTATCAACGCTTGTCGGACTCTCTGCCATCATTAAATATGTTGAGCAGCTACGTAAAGTGGGTCAAGGTAGTTATGATCTACTCAAAGCATTATATTTTGTGTTGTTATCTATGCCACAAGATATCGTGACATTCTTTCCAATGGCTGTATTGCTAGGGGCTTTGATTGGCTTAGGGATGTTAGCTTCAAGCTCTGAGTTGGTGGTGATGCAAGCGGCGGGTTTTTCTAAGTTAGATATCGGTTTATCGACCTTAAAAACAGCTGTGCCGTTAATGATCATTGTGACGTTACTTGGCCAATGGGGCGCACCGCAGGCACAAAAAGCCGCTCGTGAGTTACGATCTTTATGGATCAGTGGCGGTAGTATGCTATCGGTTCAAAGTGGTGTGTGGGCGAAAGATGATAATGACTTTATTTATCTTGGTCGCGTACATGATAAAAACCAGATCGATGTGGTCAATATTTGGCAATTTAATAGCCAAGATAAACTGCTTGATGTGTTATCAGCTAAAACAGCCAGCTATGACGTTCAAAAGGGCTGGACGATGCATAATGTGACTGTAACGGATATGACCAATAAAGCGCAGATTACTAATACCCATTACGACACCAAAAAATGGCAAACAACCTTAACTCCAGATAAGTTAGCCGTGGTTACTGTAAAACCTGAAGAGTTATCACTTTCGGGGTTATATGATTATGTCGGTTATTTAAAAGAATCTAAGCAAGATGCTATGCGTTATGAGCTTGCTTTTTGGCGTAAAGCACTACAGCCAGTTTCTATTGGAGTTATGATGCTACTAGCATTATCCTTTGTCTTTGGGCCATTACGGTCAGTGACGATGGGAGCGCGAGTATTATCTGGGGTTATTTTTGGTTTTGCATTTTATATCTCTAATGAAGTGTTTGGGCCGATGAGTTTAGTCTATAACTTACCCCCTGTTATTGGTGCTCTGGCGCCTAGTCTGGTGTTTTTAGCTATTACTATTTATTTACTTCGACGTAAATTATAGCGATTAAAAAAGGAGCCAAAGGGCTCCTTTTTTATTAGTGGTTTTTCTTGGGGCTGATTATGTATTAATGGCCTTTTTCAGTAACGACCATTTCACATTCCGCCATAATATCTTGCATTGATCGGCGTCGATCATTAAACGCGAGTAAGTTACCCAAACCAAATGCTGACGTCGCAATACGAATAAAGGCTTGAGTGATTTTAATGCGAGAGCCATCTTCATTTTGAAGTTTTAATTTCCATGCTCGCATCCCCAATGTTTGCCCTGCTTGGGTCCAAAAGTAACTATAAAACCCAATAATGACTAGTGCTAGATAGGCGCTATATAACATGCTAGCAGTTGGATCTGATATTAAATAGTTACTGGCATCTTGGTAGTCACCTAATGCAAGCACACCAAAATGAAGCAGTACCGCAACGATTGCCATCGCAAGTGCACCAGCAACCATTAAAAGAGCTGCGACGATAAGAGTATCGTAGAACCAAGCGCCTAAACGACGTAATAAGCTTGGATATTGGTGTGAAGGCTTAGCGTGTTGTGGTTTGGTTTTCTTCATGATGGTTCCTGTATCAATAATGGTTGAACAAATCCTTATGGGCGGCAGTGTAGCAGTAAACTAAATACGAATGAATGAATGAACTAAATTGCTACAAAATATATTCATGAGTCATTGACGGTAGTGGTTTGATTCACGCCAATAATGCCCGTTTAGTTTAAAATACCAACGCTTGAGTATTTATATGATAAATACGCTATATTAGTACTTGCGCATCAACATGATATACGTATAATAGCCGCCATCAGCCCGAGTGGTGAAATTGGTATACACGACGGATTCAAAATCCGTTTCCTTCGGGAGTGACGGTTCAAGTCCGTCCTCGGGCACCAAATTTCAGAAGAAAGCCTTAATCGTAAGATTGAGGCTTTTTTTTTGCCTTATCGTTATTCTAAATTTCTTAAGTTCGCTTTTCACCTTGTCATCAATCAAAGGAAAGCGGGTTTAAGTCCCCTAGTTACATTTATTCCCATGTTATTGCACCCCATATTCAACGTCTGGTTCATATCCTGTCTTTAACAGGTGATTTTCTGCATCTGCTATTTTGTTGATAGATAATGATGCTATCGACAGTACAAAATGGTTAAAGAAATAATCTAAAAGCGTATGTTATTGAAGGGATGACGAGGATATTTCAACTACCCAGTTAATTGTATTTTTAAATAGTTCTTGAGTATCTTTTCCAACTTTGAAATAAACATTTAAAGATATCAAACGACTGTTGCTTATTTCCTTAATATTGACCTCTACTAAATCACCTGATTTGAGATGGTTCTTCATGTAGGCCTCAGGCATAGCAGCCCAACCATTATATTTTAACAATTCACACAGCAGATCATTGTTACTAATTATTTGTATTTTTGGAGATACTTTAGCAAAGCCCATATTCATACTGAAAAAGTTTTCAGTAATATATTGCGTTTCATTTTGTAAATGATGGATTGTCACTTCAGTATCATGCGGTTTTGATATTAGTAATGGCGAGTTTTTTCTGGCATAACATTTTAAGTGCAGTGAGCCTAAAGTTACCCACGTTATCTCTGTTTCTGGGAACAACATTCCTCTATCTGGCATTATAGCGAGATCTGCTTGGCCATTTTGTAATATAATCAATGCTTCTTGGCGTGTTCTATGTAACCAGTTAATTGCTAAGTGTGAGTAAGTCGCTTTGATTTTTCGCTCAATGTTACTCATTAGCATTAAAGGCACAATCACATCATGTACAATATTTATAGTGTGTACTTGTTGTTCAAATAACGCCTGACTATAGCAATGTAAATCTCTATTTTGTTTCTCAACTACCTTGGCATGAAAGTAGAGTTGATGAGCTTTATCGCTTGGGATTGCTTTACGTCCATCAATAAGAAACAACGAATAACCTACCGTATCTTCATATGTGATAATAAGCTCTCTTACTGTGGTACGAGATTTACCTAAGAGCTTTGCTGCTGCGCTATATGAACCTTGTTCATAAACCATAATAAAAGCATTCAGTTGCTCTAAAGTATGCATATTAAATAAACGTCCTTGTTATTGAACGTATTACCCTATCAAACCTGTCTTTATTGTAAAGCCAGTAAAAGTAAAAATAAGCGATGCATTCAATAATGTGAATCACTATTTTATCTTGAGAGGAAGATATGAAGATCAACGTAATTAAGAAAACAAAGTATTTCCCCCTTGTTATTACGCTCGCTTCTAGTTTTGCATTTGCGAGCTCTGATTTAATTTTGATTAACAGTGATATTATTCCTGTAACGAGTGAACTGCATCGAGCTCAAGCAATGGCAATTCAAGATGGTCAAATTATTGCTGTTGGTTCTAATGAGGAAGTGCTTCAGTATCAAGGAAAAATGACGCAAATACGCGATCTTCATGGTAAGACAATCACGCCAGGGTTTATTGATGCACATGGTCATTTTGCTCAATATATTCCATTGATTGAAAGTGAGTTCTTGTATCCTGCTCCAATGGGGGATATTAATTCACTTAATGATCTGCAGGATAAAATGCAGCGTTATTTCTCTCAGCCCAATAAAGATAAACATATTTTACACGTCGCTTTTGGCTATGATGATGCGGAATTAGCTGAAAAGCGTCACCCGACTAAGCAAGAATTAGATAAATTTACGCAAGGTTATCGTTTTTGTGCTGTGCATATTTCAGGGCACTTAGCGACTTGTAATAGTGATGGTTTAGCTTTTATTGGGTTTAACAACGATACGCCTAATCCTAGTGGTGGCATTATTCGTCGTGATGCTAATGGTGAAATGAGCGGTGTACTTGAAGAGTCGGCGATCTATCCGATTCTTAGTCATCTTCCTGCTATCTCTGAAGTTGATGCTATTCGTAAATTTACCAAGGTACAGGATATGTTTGCCAGCTATGGTATAACCACGGCGCAAGAAGGCTTAGCAACACTTCCAACGATTACTACCTTAAAAAAAATGGCAGAAAATGGGCTATTAAAGATTGATATGCTCGCTTATGCTAAGTGGGTTGATTTAGCTGAAGCGATTGCTGTTCTACCAATGAAAAGTAGTATTAACGGCTTTACTCTTGCTGGTATAAAAATGGTTGGAGATGGTTCTCCGCAAGGAAAAACAGCTTATCTTTCTTCGCCATATTATGAAGTGCCACATAATCATGCTTATGATTACCATGGGTATCCCGTCTTAACTCAACAAGAGATGGATCAGTGGGTTGATACTGCTTATCAAGTTGGAGCACAAATTCTTAGTCATAGTAATGGTGATGCGTCAGCTGATATTTTACTTAATGCTATCGAGAAAGCGGATACAAAATACGGCAAACAAGATCGTCGTACTGTTGTGATTCACGCACAAACTACGCGGTTAGATCAAATTAAGCGAATGAAAAAGAATGAAATGATCCCATCATTCTTTCCTGCCCATACCTATTTTTGGGGTGATTATCATCGAGACTCAGTCTTAGGGCCATGGCGAGCATCAAATATCTCCCCAATGGGATGGGCTAACTCTCAGGAACTCCCCTTTACCATTCATATGGATGCCCCCGTATTATTTCCTGACATGATGACAAATATGTGGTCTGCAGTGAATCGTGTAACACGCAGTGGCGCCGTTCTTGGAAAGCATCATCGAATTACAGCCTACCAAGCATTAGAAGCGATTACCAAAAATGCGGCTTACCAGAATTTTGAAGATCAACACAAAGGAACTATTGAGGTTGGTAAGCGTGCAGATTTAGTCATTCTTGATAACAATCCTCTCACTGTAGATGCTATAGCCATTAAGGATATAAATGTATTGGAAACAATAAAAGATGGCAAAACGATTTATCGTAAAAATACTATTTTAGCGACTAACTAAATAGTGAAAAATCATTAGCTAGTGAGTGATGGTGTTTATTAATATAAATGATAAAAGTAGCTAAAAAAGGAATGTAGTTTTAAAAACGATATTTTATGTTGTTGTTTTTAATGTTTAATATTTTATGTAGGGGAGCATGCTTATCCTAGGATATTTTATGACTAGTGAGGCTGTTGAGAAATAACCACTCATCACTACTTGTTAAAAAATTTCAGCTAGCGATAATGCGATATTATAAACAGGTATATTCCTAGTTACTGACAAATGTAGGTGTAATGAAGATTCCTCCACGATTACAACCCCTAGTTGAAGATGGTCTTATTGATGACGTTTTATCTCAACTGATGAGCGGTAAAGAAGCCTCTGTGTATGTTGTTCGCAGTGGTGGCAAAATTTGTTGTGCTAAAGTCTATAAAGAAATTGACCAACGTAGCTTTAAGAAAGCGGTGACTTACCGCGAGGGACGTAAAGTACGTAATAGTCGTCGTGCTCGCGCGATGGAAAAGGGGTCTAAGTTTGGTCGAGATGAGCAAGAAAAAGTTTGGCAACAAGCAGAAGTCGATGCGTTGTCATTATTGCTAAAAGCAAATGTTCGTGCTCCCATTCCTTATGGTTGTTTTGATGGGGTGTTATTGATGGAGCTAATTACAGATGCAGATGGCGCTGTAGCTCCACGTTTAAATGATATCACGCTAACCAAAGAACAAGCCTTACGTGATCATGCGTTAATGATAAATTATATCAAGCGTATGTTATGCATTGGTCTTATTCATGGTGATTTATCTGAATTTAATGTATTAGTCGATGGTCAAGGCCCAGTCATAATTGACTTGCCTCAAGCTGTAGATGCTTCTGCAAATAATAATGCTAAGTGGATGTTTGAGCGTGATGTGAAGAACATGGCTAATTATTATGGTCGCTATGCACCAGCGCTACTTGAAACCCAATATGGCAAAGAAATGTGGGCATTATTTCAAGCCGGTACGCTAACACCAGAGACTGAATTAACAGGCGTATATATTGAAAGTGAAGTTGATGCTGATATTGATGGCTTAATGGCTGAAATTAACGCGGTTATGGCGGAGGCAGAGTTACGTCGCGCTCGTTTTATGGATGAAGAAGAAAGTGAGTAATCGCTATCATTTTTATTTTTATAGATAAGTATTTTGAAAAACCTCAATCAAAAATTGAGGTTTTTTTGTGGTTGTTATTGAGTAAATAAGTAACTTGCGATTTCTGCTTTTGCTTGACCATTACTATTGACTGCTGCGATGCCAATTCCGAGAGCTTTAAAATTCACCGATTTAAAATGAGCACCATAATTTGCCATAAATGTAGTCAGCTTTTGCGAATCTGTTTGGGGTAATAAGGTGATATGAGGTTCAAAATTCATAAAGACATTTGGACTACCATAACGTCGAAAAGCCGCTAATTTCTCTGGATAGTGGTTGACCCATGTCGGAATAGTTGGATTTATGGTTCGAAGTGGAGCCACCATTATAGTAGCAGTATCGGCTAATTGTTGTAGTTCAGGTGTATTGTCCACATCAAGCATTAACCAATTTCCTTTTGTACGTTGAATGTGATCCAGCGTCAAATCAAATTGATGCCATTGATTGGCAAGTTGTTGTGCTTTTTGTTTGAGTAATTTGAGGTTGTTAGTTGGATATTCAGTTAAATAAAGAGTGATATGCGGTAGAAAACCTTGACTATAAAGTGATGATAATTGTTGCTGTTGAAGTCGGTTACTGATAGTCAATACGGTTTTATCAACAGCATGACTAGGAATAAGAAACAAGTTATAGCTGGCAGTGTTTGATGAAAGTGATGTTATAGGGGTAGCAACAGTGGCGGGGCTAATACAAATGCATGCTAAAGCAAATAGATGTTTTTTAAGCATATCAATAGACTGCTATAAAGTTAGTGATACGATATTTTATCCTCTTGAGGATTATTGTTTTGGTAGATTGATAACAAATATTGATTATAAAAAAGCCTCAAAATGAAGTTCAAATTTGAGGCTTTTTTATTATAACTATTATTTAATTAGTGGCCATTGTGACCATTTATACGGTGCTTTGTCACAAAGCCAACTAAGATACACATTACAAATACAGCAGCATAAAGACCATTTGCCGTAACTAACGCAGCGTGTGTGCCATAGTGTTTAACTATCGGGCTTGTTACTACGAAAGTTAACATGGTACCAATTGTGCCGCATAACAGAATAAAGTTAACTAATTTAGGTGAAGAAACTTTAGTTTGTTGTGATCCTAACGTAATAATAGTGGTGTAAATAGCACTACTGATAAAGCCAAGAGCAGAGATTATATAGATTAGATTATGAGGGTCGGTATCTTTATTAAATAGATACATCAGTACAGTAGCCAATCCAGATAAAACGACGACGAAATAATGCAGGTCGAATTTTTTCAATAATACACTGAAAATCCACATACCAATCATATAAGCTCCCCAGAAGTAACTTACTAATTGACCGGCATCACTAATAGACAAACCTAGTTTTTGGGTTGCATATTCGGGGATCCAAGAAATAAATCCAAGCTGACCAAGGATGTAACATAAAGCCGCAATAGAGAGGAATAAAACGCCTAATCCCCATTTTTCTTTAGGTTCATTAGTCGATGCTTCTTGAGGTGCATCTTTACCTAACACTGGGAATGTAGACATCAATGTTAAGATGAAAATAGCAAGATAGATAACACCGATTGCAGCATATACCCAATACCATTGCATGTGGTGTGCAAGTACTGCCGCAGAAATTATAGGAAAAATCATACCTGCCATACTGAAAAATGAATCAGTAAATAGTAAGCGCGAACCTCGTTCTTTCCCGTCATAAATATGAGTGATTAAGTAAGTACCAATCGACATAGTAATACCACTTACAACACCGAGAACAAACATACAGCCAGAGAATATAGCAACACTATGACCAAACATAAGGCCAAGAATTGCTAATAGCATCAGAATAAAACCAAAAATAAGCTGACGTTTGAGAGGAACAATCTCCATTAACCAAACATTAAGGAAAATAGAGATTAAAATACCCGTATTAAGGAAGGTGAAAGTGTTACTCATACTTGATATCGGCAAATCAAAATATTTGGCAATATCTCCCATAACGATACCGGTAACGATAATCAGAGATCCAGTTAGGGCATAGGATAAGAAACTTATCCACGTCAGAAGAATGCGATTCTGGTTTGTCATAGCAAATCCTGTATAACTTTCGATTATAATTAAAGAGACATACGAAATGCCAATTAATGAAAGGGCTGAATCCTAACATAAGGACTAGCTTTATTTGTGATATATCTCACCATTATATGATATGAGGGGATTTATCATACCCATAAGATATGAATAATTGTTATTTATGATCTGGGTTTTTATTACTAATTGTTTTTATTGTTTTTATTTCTGTGTGAATTTAAGTTTATTAATAATGTTTTGTTGTTATTTATGCTTTGTTGTTCTTATTTGTAAATATATTGATATTTTTGTTTGACTCAATAGTCTCTATTTATCTATTCACTTATAGATAGATGAATTACTGTCAGTATAGATATATAAAAAATACCAATTGGTGATGCATTTTAAACCGTATTTAAAGTATTTGATTATAGTGCGTACGGATGGGTATTTTTTTTGATAATTAAGAAAATTAACGCTTGCTAATGTGATCTAAGTCCCTATAATGCGACCTCACTGACACGGACAACGGCGCAAGCGGTTACCGAAAGTCAGTATTGTTCTTTAACAATTTGACCATGCAATCTGTGTGGGCACTCGTTGAATAGTTAAGTCGAAAGATTTATCAATGAACTGAGTGACCAATACAAATAAGCCAATCTATTTATAGAGAAGATTATTTGGCACAGTCAATTCATTATCGTTCTGTTGGAACGATAATAGCTTTAAAATTACACTCTTTATTTATGAAGAGTTAGTTTTGAAGTCAGTATTCATTGAGCCGTCTCGAAAGAGACAACAAAACTTTAATTGAAGAGTTTGATCATGGCTCAGATTGAACGCTGGCGGCAGGCCTAACACATGCAAGTCGAGCGGTAACAGAAAAGAAGCTTGCTTCTTTTGCTGACGAGCGGCGGACGGGTGAGTAATGCCTGGGAATATACCCTGATGTGGGGGATAACTATTGGAAACGATAGCTAATACCGCATAATCTCCGATCTTTTACGAGATGGGAGCAAAGAGGGGGACCTTCGGGCCTCTCGCGTCAGGATTAGCCCAGGTGGGATTAGCTAGTTGGTGGGGTAATGGCTCACCAAGGCGACGATCCCTAGCTGGTCTGAGAGGATGATCAGCCACACTGGAACTGAGACACGGTCCAGACTCCTACGGGAGGCAGCAGTGGGGAATATTGCACAATGGGGGAAACCCTGATGCAGCCATGCCGCGTGTATGAAGAAGGCCTTCGGGTTGTAAAGTACTTTCAGTTGTGAGGAAGGCAGTTAAGTTAATAGCTTAGCTGTTTGACGTTAGCAACAGAAGAAGCACCGGCTAACTCCGTGCCAGCAGCCGCGGTAATACGGAGGGTGCGAGCGTTAATCGGAATTACTGGGCGTAAAGCGCATGCAGGCGGTCTGTTAAGCAAGATGTGAAAGCCCGGGGCTCAACCTCGGAACAGCATTTTGAACTGGCAGACTAGAGTCTTGTAGAGGGGGGTAGAATTTCAGGTGTAGCGGTGAAATGCGTAGAGATCTGAAGGAATACCGGTGGCGAAGGCGGCCCCCTGGACAAAGACTGACGCTCAGATGCGAAAGCGTGGGGAGCAAACAGGATTAGATACCCTGGTAGTCCACGCCGTAAACGATGTCTACTTGAAGGTTGTGGCCTTGAGCCGTGGCTTTCGGAGCTAACGCGTTAAGTAGACCGCCTGGGGAGTACGGTCGCAAGATTAAAACTCAAATGAATTGACGGGGGCCCGCACAAGCGGTGGAGCATGTGGTTTAATTCGATGCAACGCGAAGAACCTTACCTACTCTTGACATCCAGAGAATTCGCTAGAGATAGCTTAGTGCCTTCGGGAACTCTGAGACAGGTGCTGCATGGCTGTCGTCAGCTCGTGTTGTGAAATGTTGGGTTAAGTCCCGCAACGAGCGCAACCCTTATCCTTGTTTGCCAGCACGTAATGGTGGGAACTCCAGGGAGACTGCCGGTGATAAACCGGAGGAAGGTGGGGACGACGTCAAGTCATCATGGCCCTTACGAGTAGGGCTACACACGTGCTACAATGGCGTATACAGAGGGCTGCAAACTAGCGATAGTGAGCGAATCCCACAAAGTACGTCGTAGTCCGGATTGGAGTCTGCAACTCGACTCCATGAAGTCGGAATCGCTAGTAATCGTGAATCAGAATGTCACGGTGAATACGTTCCCGGGCCTTGTACACACCGCCCGTCACACCATGGGAGTGGGCTGCACCAGAAGTAGATAGCTTAACCTTCGGGAGGGCGTTTACCACGGTGTGGTTCATGACTGGGGTGAAGTCGTAACAAGGTAGCCCTAGGGGAACCTGGGGCTGGATCACCTCCTTACCTAAAGACTTATACTGTTTTATGCAGTGTCCACACAGATTGCTTGGTTAAAATGTAGAACGTAAAAAGACTTGGGTCTGTAGCTCAGGTGGTTAGAGCGCACCCCTGATAAGGGTGAGGTCGGTGGTTCGAGTCCACTCAGACCCACCACTTTTTCTCCCAGAAAAAGTGGTGGTACAGTCTTTTAAATCGTTGGGGTTATAGCTCAGCTGGGAGAGCGCCTGCCTTGCACGCAGGAGGTCTGCGGTTCGATCCCGCATAGCTCCACCACTCTTTAAACATACTTCTCTTTTTATAGAGATGAAAAGTGTTTTTAAAAAGTGGTTATCTAACGATGATTACATGTTCTTTAACAATCTGGAAAGCTGACTAGTAAATTTAATCGAAAGATTAATTTTAAAAAATGTTTTTGTTGCTTCTTGTAAAAGAAGAATAAAAACGAGTTCTCAAAACATACACATTCAAGTGTCTGTGTTTGCTTTCACTTTTTAAAGTGAAGACAAATAAATGAGTCCGGCGAAAAACCAATGTTTAATATTTTCTTGATCGGATTATTAAACACAAACCTTGGTTGTTTGAACATGCAAGACCTCTTGGGGTTGTATGGTTAAGTGACTAAGCGTACACGGTGGATGCCTTGGCAGTCAGAGGCGATGAAGGACGTATTAACTTGCGATAAGCCCAGATTAGGCAGTAAAAGCCACTTGAGTCTGGGATTTCCGAATGGGGAAACCCACTAGCATAAGCTAGTATCATTAACTGAATACATAGGTTAATGAAGCGAACCGGGGGAACTGAAACATCTAAGTACCCCGAGGAAGAGAAATCAACCGAGATTCCGGTAGTAGCGGCGAGCGAAACCGGATTAGCCCTTAAGTTAGTTCAGCGTTAGGTGAAGGTTCTGGAAAGTACCGCGATACAGGGTGATAGCCCCGTAACCAACAACGCTTTATTAGTGAAATCGAGTAGGACGGGACACGTGATATCCTGTTTGAACATGGGGGGACCATCCTCCAAGGCTAAATACTCCTGACTGACCGATAGTGAACCAGTACCGTGAGGGAAAGGCGAAAAGAACCCCTGTGAGGGGAGTGAAATAGAACCTGAAACCGTGTACGTACAAGCAGTAGGAGCCCACTTGTTGGGTGACTGCGTACCTTTTGTATAATGGGTCAGCGACTTAATTTTAGTAGCAAGGTTAACCGTTTAGGGGAGCCGTAGGGAAACCGAGTCTTAACTGGGCGAATTAGTTGCTAGGATTAGACCCGAAACCGAGTGATCTAGCCATGGGCAGGTTGAAGGTGAGGTAACACTTACTGGAGGACCGAACCGACTAATGTTGAAAAATTAGCGGATGACTTGTGGCTAGGGGTGAAAGGCCAATCAAACTCGGAGATAGCTGGTTCTCCCCGAAAGCTATTTAGGTAGCGCCTCGGACGAATACTACTGGGGGTAGAGCACTGTTAAGGCTAGGGGGTCATCCCGACTTACCAACCCTTTGCAAACTCCGAATACCAGTAAGTAATATCCGGGAGACACACGGCGGGTGCTAACGTCCGTCGTGAAGAGGGAAACAACCCAGACCGCCAGCTAAGGTCCCAAAGTTATAGCTAAGTGGGAAACGATGTGGGAAGGCTCAGACAGCCAGGATGTTGGCTTAGAAGCAGCCATCATTTAAAGAAAGCGTAATAGCTCACTGGTCGAGTCGGCCTGCGCGGAAGATTTAACGGGGCTAAGCTATACACCGAAGCTGCGGCAATGTGAACTCGTTCATATTGGGTAGGGGAGCGTTCTGTAAGCCGTTGAAGGTGCATTGTAAAGTGTGCTGGAGGTATCAGAAGTGCGAATGCTGACATGAGTAACGATAAAGGGAGTGAAAAACTCCCTCGCCGGAAGATCAAGGGTTCCTGTCCAACGTTAATCGGGGCAGGGTAAGTCGACCCCTAAGGCGAGGCCGAAAGGCGTAGTCGATGGGAAACGGGTTAATATTCCCGTACTTCTTATAATTGCGATGGAGGGACGGAGAAGGCTAGGTGAGCCTGGCGACGGTTGTCCAGGTCCAAGTATGTAGGCTGATGGTTTAGGCAAATCCGGACCATCTTAAGGCTGAGATACGATGTCGAGCTACTACGGTAGTGAAGTCATTGATGCCATGCTTCCGGGAAAAGCTTCTAAGCTTCAGATTATAAGAAATCGTACCCCAAACCGACACAGGTGATCAGGTAGAGAATACCAAGGCGCTTGAGAGAACTCGGGTGAAGGAACTAGGCAAAATGGTACCGTAACTTCGGGAGAAGGTACGCTCCTAGCGGTGATGAGACTTGCTCTCTAAGCTGCCGGGAGTCGCAGATACCAGGTGGCTGCAACTGTTTATTAAAAACACAGCACTGTGCAAAATCGAAAGATGACGTATACGGTGTGACGCCTGCCCGGTGCCGGAAGGTTAATTGATGGGGTTAGACTTCGGTCGAAGCTCTTGATCGAAGCCCCGGTAAACGGCGGCCGTAACTATAACGGTCCTAAGGTAGCGAAATTCCTTGTCGGGTAAGTTCCGACCTGCACGAATGGCGTAATGATGGCCACGCTGTCTCCACCCGAGACTCAGTGAAATTGAAATCGCAGTGAAGATGCTGTGTACCCGCGGCTAGACGGAAAGACCCCGTGAACCTTTACTATAGCTTGGCACTGAACATTGACCCTACATGTGTAGGATAGGTGGGAGACGTTGAAGCAACCGCGCCAGTGGTTGTGGAGTCAATCTTGAAATACCACCCTTGTATGCTTGATGTTCTAACGTCGACCCCTTATCGGGGTTACGGACAGTGCCTGGTGGGTAGTTTGACTGGGGCGGTCTCCTCCCAAAGAGTAACGGAGGAGCACGAAGGTGGGCTAATCACGGTCGGACATCGTGAGGTTAGTGCAATGGCATAAGCCCGCTTGACTGCGAGAATGACAATTCGAGCAGGTGCGAAAGCAGGTCATAGTGATCCGGTGGTTCTGAATGGAAGGGCCATCGCTCAACGGATAAAAGGTACTCCGGGGATAACAGGCTGATACCGCCCAAGAGTTCATATCGACGGCGGTGTTTGGCACCTCGATGTCGGCTCATCACATCCTGGGGCTGAAGTCGGTCCCAAGGGTATGGCTGTTCGCCATTTAAAGTGGTACGCGAGCTGGGTTTAGAACGTCGTGAGACAGTTCGGTCCCTATCTGCCGTGGGCGTTGGATGATTGAGAGGGGCTGCTCCTAGTACGAGAGGACCGGAGTGGACGAACCGCTGGTGTTCGGGTTGTATCGCCAGATGCATTGCCCGGTAGCTAAGTTCGGAATCGATAACCGCTGAAAGCATCTAAGCGGGAAGCGAGCCTCAAGATGAGTCATCCCTAGACCTTTAAGGTCTCTAAAGGGTTGTTGAAGACTACAACGTTGATAGGTCAGGTGTGTAAGTGCTGCGAGGCATTGAGCTAACTGATACTAATTGCCCGTGAGGCTTAACCATACAACACCCAAGGGGTTTTTCTTCTCAAAAGAGAAGAGACGGACTCTACAAACGCTTGAATGAGTGTGAGAACAACTAGTTAGATTTTCCCAGATTGCTATTTATTACCACAAGGTAATAAATAAACCAGAATTTGCTTGGCGACCATAGCGTTATGGACCCACCTGATCCCATGCCGAACTCAGTAGTGAAACGTAATAGCGCCGATGGTAGTGTGGGGTCTCCCCATGTGAGAGTAGGACATCGCCAGGCTTCAAATTTATATTATTGTTATTAGGTAACAGTAATAGACACAGAATTTACTTAGCAACCATAGCGCAGCGGTACCACCTGATCCCATGCCGAACTCAGAAGTGAAACGTTGTAGCGCCGATGGTAGTGTGGGGTCTCCCCATGTGAGAGTAGGACATTGCTAAGTTTCAAATTGCTTAAATGCTGAATAGACACTGCGGAGTGGTAGTTCAGTTGGTTAGAATACCGGCCTGTCACGCCGGGGGTCGCGGGTTCGAGTCCCGTCCACTCCGCCATTATTGAAGAAACCTGAATCGAAAGATTCAGGTTTTTTTTCGTCGGCATAAAAGTAAGATGATATTGAATAGACACTGCGGAGTGGTAGTTCAGTCGGTTAGGCTTTTTATTGGGAAGCTTAGCGGCCAGTCACGCCGAGGGGCGCGCTGATGTTAGGTATGGCAAGTCCCGTCCACTTCACATTATTGAAGAAACCTGAATCGAAAGATTCAGGTTTTTTCGTCTCTGGAAAACTACTTTAATTCATAGAGACCAGTTTGAAAAATTTCACGTTGTTGTTGATCACTAATATCGCGGCGATGTGCTCGATAGCGTGAAACAAAATAAGTAATAACAACAGAGAAAAGAGTATAAGCGACTAAAAATGTTAGCGGTGAATGAATTATATTGGCAGAAAAGACCCAAATAACGCCCATTACCGTAATAGCTAGTTTCGTTAATGCGGCAACAACTAAAAAACTCATCGCATATTGTGGTTGGCGAATAGCTTGGTAAGCAATTAAATAACTACAACTGACAGCGACAATCGCCAGTGTAAATCCAACTGAGAATGAATGAAAATGTTCGCTAAATAAAATAGCGAGTGCGATCATTGTGATAGCGATGATGACCTTTTTCATAACAACTCCTTACCTTGCGCAGAAAGTTATATTTGATGAGATAAGCATGGACCTTAATTGGATAATTGTATGTGATATGATGCGTTTTTTAATTAATTGATAATATTTATAGTGTTATTTGTGAGCGATAATTGGTTATTGTTAATTTGATGGTTGTTGTTTTGTAATAAAGAAAAGGGTAGTCAAAAGACTACCCTGTGGCAAAGATCATGATTGCAGATCTGCACAATGTAACAGCTATAGGGCGTGTTACTAGGACTTAGCAATGAAAATAACTAACTGTTATATCGAAAGAAATTGTTTAAATTGCAGTAAAACAGCTTCTGCTTGGGTTTGATCTTCCATTTCTACAAATAAACGCAGTAATGGCTCAGTGCCAGAGAAACGTGCAATCGCCCAGCCACCATTTTTAAAGTAAACTTTCGCACCATCGGTATAGCTGACTTTTTCGATTTCGTAATCAAATTCAGGCAGTGATTTTTCGATATAAATTTTATTATAAAGACGATCACGCTCAGCTGCTTTAAAGGTGCAATCGCCTTCTGCTGTATAGGCATAGCCAAAGCGAGTATAAATTTCATCTAATAATTCAGATAATTTTTTACCCGTTGAACTGATCATTTCAACTAATAAACTTGATGCGAAAATTCCATCTTTACCTTTAATATGGCCACGAATAGTCAGGCCACCTGAGCTTTCACCGCCCAGTAATGAGTCATCGGCTTCCATTTGTGAGCTGATATGCTTAAAGCCAACCGGTACTTCAAATGACTTTTCACCATAGGCTGCAGCGACTTTATCAAGTAAATGTGTTGTAGCGATATTACGCACAACAGAGCCTTTCCAGCCTTTGTATTCTAATAGGTAGTAATACAGTAGTAGTAACACTTCATTAGGATGAATAAAGTTACCTTTTTCATCAATGATCCCTAAACGATCAGCATCACCATCTGTACCAATACCAATGTCATAGCCTTCTTGAGCGACTAAATGTTTAAGACGATAAAGGGTTGCAGCACTTGGTGATGGCATTAAGCCGCCAAAACCTGGGTTTTCACCATCGTTGATAACATCAACATCACAGCGACCTGTAATTAATACTGTTTGTAGTGCATTTTTAGCAACGCCAAACATTGGGTCGATAAGCACGCGTAAATTAGCTTGTTTTATCGCTTCTAAATCAAGCAACGCAATAACAGAATCAACAAACTCGTTCATTGGGTTGATGATTTCAATTAACTTATCATGTTGCGCTTGTTCAAAATCGACATTCTTTATATCAGCAGCGGTTAATACTGCGATCTGTTGTTCAATTTTTTGGGTGATGATTTCATCAGCATCACGACCGCCTTCGATGAACACTTTAATGCCGTTGTAGTCAGCTGGGTTATGTGAGGCAGTAATACATGCTGAGTAAATTGCACCAGTTTGTTTCGCTTTAAACATCACGATCGGTGTTGGTACGAAGCGATTGATAAAACTACATTTAATATTATTTCCCGCTAAGACTTCAGCAAACCAAGTTGCCGCTTTATCTGATAAAAAGCGACGGTCATAACCGATAATAAACCCTTTATCGGTGACTGATTCGGTGATCATGATATTAGCAATTGCTTGTGCAACTAAACGTACATTCGCTTGGGTAAACTCTTCACCAATAAAGGCACGCCAACCACCGGTTCCAAATTGAATCATGGAGGAACTCCTATTTCTCTCGCAAAATAAAATGGGGAGTAAAGTTACTCCCCTAAAAGTGATTAGCCCATTACAACCGTAACGGTATTCACAGAGCCTTCAACTTGAGGGGCAATTGCGCCATCAACCGGTTGACCATTAAGAGTAATAGACTTAATGCCTTTGCTCACATGATTTGGATTAGTGACGTTAATATTGTACGTTGCACCACGCCATTCACGCGTTACTTCAAAACCAGGCCATTCAGTTGGAATACATGGATTAATAGTTAGGCCATCAAAACCTGTCTGAACTCCAAGAATAAAGTTAGTCACGGCAAAGTAAGCCCAACCAGAAGTACCTGTTAACCATGGGTGGTTAGCACGACCATGATCTTGGTGATCACGACCCATGATAAATTGCACGTAAGAATAAGGTTCAGCCATACGTGTTTCAATCATGTCGTTTTGGTTGTATGGGTTCAGTGCATCATAGAATTTCATTGCACGGTCGCCACGACCTAGTTTTGCTTCAGCTACCCATGCCCAAGGGTTTGGATGCGAGAAGATCGCGCCATTTTCTTTAACGCCTTGATATACACGAGTTACAAAACCAATGTCATCGTTAGGGGTTGAGAATGATGGCGCATTTAGATGTAAACCATAGTCTGAGTAAAGATTCTCATCTACCGCATCCATTGCTTGTTCACCACGATCTTGTGATGCCATGCCCGATAGAACAGCAAGGGTATTTGACTCTAGGTGAATACGGCCTTCTGTTTGCTGTGCTGTACCAATCTTGTCGCCATTTTTGGTTAAACCACGAATGTACCAACCGCCTTCGTCATCCCATAAATGGGTCTCACATGCTTCACGCACATTGGCTGCCATTTCGGTGTATTTTTCAATATCGGCTGTTTTACCTTGGTATTTAGCCAGTTGAATAAATTCTTGTAGTGCCCAGAAGTGAAGGAACGATACCATTGCTGATTCACCACCGCCTAAGTTTAGACAGTCGTTCCAATCGGCACGTAGGCCTTTACAGATACCTGTTTGGCCAACATATTCAGCAGAGAAATCAAGCGCGGCTTTCATGTGATCATAAACAGTTGCATCGCCACCATCAGCGTATGGGATCACTTCGTCAAGGAAGCTTTCTTCGCCGGTTTCTGTAACGTATTTACAGATAGTAGGGACTAACCATAGATGGTCATCTGAACAAGTGTCATCAATGCCGTGGATCTTATCGGCATCACTTGGTGTTGGAACTACTGTTGGTGATTTTGATGGTTCAACATTGGCCATGTCAGGATCGAACCAATCAGGATCAAACAGGTGTAAACCATAACCTGCTTTCACTTGTCCACGAAGTAAATCAACTAAACGCTTACGTGTCATCGTTGGATTAGAGTGCGGCACAGAGATGGCGTCTTGTGCGGTATCACGGTAACCAAGACCAGTACGACCACCTACTTCAATAAATGAAGCAAAGCGTGACCATACAACACACGTTTCTGCTTGGTACAATGTCCAAGTGTTGATCATAGTATCAAGGCCTTCATTTGGCGATGTTACTTTAAACTTGTTGCAACGGCTTTTCCAGTGGTGCTTAATTTCAGCAAATGCAGCATCAACAACAGCATTGTCTTGGTACTTTTGACGTAGACGTTGACCTTCGTTTTTACCGATACCTAGAATATAGTTGAAGCGAATTTCTTCACCAGGTTGAAGCGTAAATTGCTTGTGTAGCGAACCGCAATGGTTATAACAGGTTTGAACGTGGTTAGAACAATGACCTTTCTCAACTGCAATTGGATTAGATTCATCACGGTATGCACCGATAAAAGTATCGCGTTGACCATCATAGCTATCAGGGGCAAAGCTTGATGCTAGGTAGTAGTAACCTTCTTTCTCTTTGGTGTTGTAATACAAGTCGTATTCAATCACGCCATCTTCATAAGAAGTACCTGCAGAGTAAAGGCTCATTTGGTGGTTTTGGTTATCTGATTGAATATGGCTAAATGAGAATTCAACAAATGAGAATGCACTAATAGTACGTACTTCATCAGTGGTGTTTTTCAGTACTACATCCCAAATCTCAGCATCTTCGCCAATCGGTACGAATAATGTTTTTTGTGCTGAAATACCGTTGTATTCACAAGCAAATTTTGAGTATGACAAGCCATGACGCACTTCGTATTTTGCTTCATCAAGACTTTTTGCTACTGGTTGCCATGAAATAGACCAGTAATCACCTGTCGCATCATCACGTAGGTAAACATAGTGTCCTGGGCGATCAAATGTTGCATTAGGACGGAACTTGGTCACACGATTGTATTCTGGTGACTTATAGAAAGAGTAACCACCCGCATTTTGTGAAATCACTGTGCAGAACTTTTCAGTACCAAGGTAGTTGGTCCATGGTGCTGGGACATCAGGTCGAGTGATAACGTACTCTCTGTTGTCATTGTCAAAATAACCGTATTTCATTATTTCTAATCCTTAAAATATTCACTTTACTGTGTGCGTGGTTATTCACAGTGGCGGTAATTAATGCCCGCCTTGTCTAGATAGTTAAGTTGACCTTTTAAGCGAGCTTTAAAGTCATCCCAGTTACGATGTTGTGGTTTGCTCCAGCAGATCTCCGATACCGCTAGTAAGCGCGGATAAATCATATATTCAAATCGACTTTGGTTATTTATTAATTCTGACCAAAGTGCTGTTTGAATGCCTAAAATGTGCTGTCGCTCAGAATTTTCCGAAGCGATCATGCTAAGTGGGTGATAATTGTAAACTTTATCCAGTGGCAACTTACCAGCCCAATCGACGCCAGCTTCATCGGCTGAGTAACCTTGAGCCAAATCAAGGTAGGTAGATTGTGCGGGTTGCATTACGACATCAAAGCCATTTTTGACGCATTCAAGACCTGCTTCTTCGCTCAGCCAAGAAAAAATCACGGTGTCTTTACTGACTTTATTGCCATGGGTAGCTTCTTCCCAGCCCATCATACGTTTGCCGTTATCACGTAATACTTGCTCAGCAAAACGCAATATGTGACCTTGAAGTTCCATTGGATCATGGTAGTTATTGTCAGCCATTAATTGTCGGCATGCCGCACTATCAGACCATACGCCTTTCGGTACTTCATCGGCACCGATATGCACAAATGGGGTAGGAAAGAGTGCACATACTTCTTCAAGTACCGTTTGAATAAAGGTGTAAGTTCCGGCTAATGCCGGTGATAAAACATTGTCAGGGTAGTTTTGAATGCTGCGATACACTGAATAATCGTCAGGATCTTGTAGCAGTTCAGGCAATGACAAAATAGCCGCGCGACAGTGGCCTGGAATATCAATTTCGGGAATGATACTAATGCCACGATCACTGGCGTAAGCAATGACCTCGCGAATATCTTGCTTGGTATAAAATCCGCCATAACGTTGATCAATATGACTAAATTGTGGCGCGATAATTTCATTTGGGCCGCGCCACGCACCAATCTCGGTTAATTGAGGGTAGGCATCAATTTCAATTCGCCAGCCTTCATCATCGGTTAGATGCCAGTGGAAGGTATTGAATTTATAGCGTGCTAGGTGATCTAATAGGTGTTTAATACGATCGACGGGGTGAAAATGACGTCCACAATCAAGCATCATGCCGCGGTAGCTATAATGAGGTTGATCGCTAATTTCTACCATTGGTAAGCAATAAGCCGCGGCTGCATGATGGCTTGGCTTAGTGGGTAATAGTTGTAATAAACTCGATGTTGCATGGACAAAGCCAGTTGCTGAACTGGCATGGATCCAAATATTATCGGTTTCGATCAGTAATTGGTACCCATGTTCAATAATGTCATTATTAACGTGATAATGGATATTGCCCTGAGGGCTAATTGGCATCGCTTCGTTAAAATGCTTTTTATATTCAGCACGTAACCAGTTTATCGCCCCTTGTGCTAAGGTTGGTGGGGTTTCAAGCGCGGTAAATTGGTTAAAAACAAACTCACCTTGAAGTCGAGTTAAGTGATTAGGTTGTGGAATTAATGCAATATCACAGCTAACACTTGGTAATGGCGTACAGTAACGCTCGATCGAATCTTGATCTAAATTAATGGTTGTAGTGTGAACTTTTAATGGCTGAATTTGATGCTGATCGTTATCTAATGCAATAAAAGCTTCATTGATACCATCATCATGAAGATTAAACGGCATCGTTCTCATCATAAATTCGGTGTAGAAGTGCCCATTAGCTTCTAACGGCGGTAATTGTGATAGGCAGCTATAGCTACCTATTTGGCTGATCGTCCCCACAGAGACTGAAGCCGGAGCAATACAGCGGCTTATAAAGAAATACAGTGACCAGCCATGCAGTGCTTGGTCAGTTAAGTTATGTAAACTTAACGCATAGCGGCAATGGCCTTCAACTTTTTCTATTACTGTGAAATCAAGACGATAAGTCATTTATACTTCCTTAGCGTACAAATAAATTGTGATTGCCACGCGCCATAGCAATAGCGCCATCCATAGCATCACCTTGTGGTGTTGCGAGACGGTGTTGCATTGGTGGTGTTAGCCATGCTTGAATACGCTCACCAATTCCCCCCATTAGGCAGATATTGTGTGCACCACGTAATATCAATGCCTGCATCCACATTTCAATATCAGCCGCTGTTTGTTGTAGCAATGAGATAGCAAGTGAATCATTGTGTTCAGCAAACGTAAAAATAGCCGGTGAGAATTGACCATAATCACAAGGTCGAGCGGTTTTTGACCAACTAACAATGGCATCAATATCATGCTCAAAATGGCTTAATACATGCTGAGCCAATTCAGTTTTTGGCACGATACCATCGACACTAAGTAAGACTTGTTGAATTAAGCGCAGTCCCATTACAGCACCGCTGCCTTGATCAGAAATAGGAAATTCACGTCCACCGACAACATGTTGGTTGCCATTTAGCAGTAAAATGCCGCAAGAGCCTGTCCCTGAAATTAAAATCGCACCATCTTTACCGCTCCAAGCCCCTAAACAAGCTCCGTAAGCATCGGTATTTAATGTGATTTCGCCATAAGGATGAGGTTGTTGCATAAAAGCATGCCATGCTTGTTGTTGTTCTGCGCCAGCTAATGCCAGTCCAACGGACATGGCTGAATAATCGCTAGCGGTTAATTGTGCTTGTTGAGCAGCAAGAGCAATGGCTTGTTGAATCGAAGCCATGGCAATATCACCACCGAGCAAAATATTGGCGCTGCCAGTTTTGGCTTCACCTAAAATAACACCATCTAAATCACAAATGCGTGCGCGGCAAGAGGTGCCACCACCATCAATACCCACAAGATAACGATAAGGGAAATTAGCCATGGTGACGCTCCTTAAATTGCAGGGTAGTGGCTAATAGATACCAACCGCCATGAGGGATCCATTGCTCTCCCCAGCGCCAGTTTTGTAACATGTCATTTTTTTGTTCTGCTGGATTAAAGGCAATATCTTGTTCATTTTCAAAACCTGAAGTGATGCCATTACAAACGCCACCTTTCGCATTGCTAAAACCAAGCAGTGGAAGGTAATCAGGGTTATTGTGGCCATGGCCATCTAACATACACATATCAAAGGGATTTAATCCTAAAATCCAATTCATAAGTTGTTGACCATATTGCATTAATTGTTGCTTTAATGCGTCATCAGTGAGGTGGGTTTGTGCCATAAATGCCATGCTCGCTAGGGATGCAATACGGGCATTTTCACCTTGCCACCAATAACCTGATTCGTTGTTATGGGCAACAAAGAAAGCGGTTTGCTTATCGCCATCAACAGCCTTGGTGTACTGACGTGGATAGCCAAACGGGTTATTAACTTCAGCTGTTAACGTTAATTCAAAATTTAGTGCATTCACCAGTACTGGGCGTAATTGTTGCTGGTGCTTGGTATCAGGCTCAGCGGATAAATACTGCATCAGTGCAATAGCGGGTAAGCCTGCCTCTGCTGCATGATAATAAGGGCGACTGCCATCTGTGGTTGCTGACCAGTAATGGTTAACGTTTTGATCTGACATTTGACGTTGGCTTAGGCGCTGGGCCCAATCACGCATTTCAGTTAAATAACGCTGTTGATGGGTGGCGCGATAAAGCTCTACTGCGGCTAATAATGCGCAGTATTCATCAATAATATTTTCAGCGTTATCGTTCAGATAATTGATATTGTGTTGTTTTAAGTGCCAATAGCCGTGTTCTGCTGCTTGTAGATATAGCTCACTCTGTACATTGTCACTATGAGGAATACGAGAGCAAGAAGGTAAGGTTGCGATACGTGCCGCAGCTGCGAGTGCTGCTATTGCCATTCCACCACCTTGGCGGAAACCTGCTTGATAGTCATCAGTTTTGATACCGTCTTGAGTTGCGTAAGCACAGATATCACGTTGGGCGGGTGACTTACTCCACTTATCAAAAACAGTCATGTAAAAGAAACCATCATCACTTTGCATACGCACTAAAAAATCTGCGCCAAATAATGCTTCATCTAATAAGCGAACTCGCGTGAAATCAGCAATATCAGTTTGATCTTCAGCGATTTCATAAGCTTTGAGCATGTTCCAAACAATCATCGGTGTCTGCTGAGGATTGAGATAATTGGCGTAAGAAAGATGGCTTAAATATTTACTGACATCACCTGATGCGTCATACCAACCGCCACGAACATCAACGTTGGTATCACTATTGAGTAATTGCGCTTGGCTGTCGGCGAGATCATAAATACCACTGCAACGTTGTGATTTGAAATAGTGTAAAACATCACTGAAAGTACGTTGCATTAGTATGCCTTCAGCAATGCTGAAAACGGGTGTTTCAATATTGGCATAACGAATACGATAATCGCCTGCTTTTTGGTAACTAGAAAAATCAATTTGGTAAATATTACCCGTGTGCCATTGTGCGGTGGTGCCACACGCAGTTAATGGCAGCTGCATAATTGTTTGGTTAGTAAGATTGCACACTAATTCGGCTTGGCCTGACAGTGTTTGTGATGTTGTTTGTAGTAACGCTTGCTTAGTATTAAAGCACTCATAACCAAGGTGATTAATTAACAGCTGCATAGGGTCTCCAATGTCGCTAAATAAGTGATGGCTCCTAGTGGGAACCATCACTGGATGGCGTGAGCGACAAATAACATGGATATAAAAGAAAAAGTGTTATTAGTGCTTAATTTTGTCTATTAGTTTTCGTATAAGTAACAACGAACAAAGTGGTTGTCAGATAACTGCGTTACTTCAGGTAACTTTTCGCGACATTTGTCGGTTACTTGCATACAACGACCCGCAAATGGACAACCAAAGCTTTCAGGTGTCCATAGTGGAATTTCACCTTTATTACCTTTTAGTTTGGTGTGAATCGATTTACTTGGATCGGGTACTGCTGATACTAATAATTGGGTATATGGATGTTGTGGATTATGAATGATCTCTTCAGTATCGCCCCACTCAACCATATGACCGACATACATAACCGCAAGATCTTCAGCAATATAACGTGCTGTTGCGATATCGTGAGTGATGTAAAGCAGCGCCATTTCACGCTCAAACTTCATCTCTTCCATCAAGTTAAGAACACCTGCACGAATCGATACATCAAGCATTGACGTTGGTTCATCAGCCAGTACCACTTCAGCGCCAACCGCGATATTACGGGCTAAGTTGACACGCTGGCGTTGGCCACCTGAAAGCTGATGCGGGAATTTTTCCGCAGTGGCTTTGGGTGGAATAAGTCCCACTTGCTCAAGTAGGCTGTAAACTGTCTCTTCAAGCTCTTTTTTATTGCCTGATGACACTTTGTTATGGATCAGTAATGGACGCGCTATATGGTGGAAAATAGTATGAGTAGGGTTTAAAGATCCAAACGGATCTTGCCATACCATTTGTACCCCTTGACGGTATTTCATTACATCATCACGGCTGCTAATGGTTTGAATATCACGTCCGTAATATTCAATATGACCGCCACTTGGTGCGTACATTTTGGCGATCATTTTAGCTGTGGTTGATTTACCTGAGCCAGATTCGCCAACCACCGCTAAGCCACGGCTTTTGTACATTTTGAAAGACACATCGTTAATTGCACGCATCTTTGATTTTTTAAGTGAGTTACTGTTTACCGAGAAATCTTTAATTAGATTTTTACCTTCGATAATCGGTGTTCCAACAGGCTTGCTCATAGTGTCTCCTAAATACTGCCTATAGAATGCGGTGTGTTGCTACTAGTTACCGGTATTGGTAAATAGGTGGCAGTTTGATAAACGTCCTGGTTCAATTTGGCTTAACTGAGTTGGAGTGCTAAAGCACGCTGGATGGGTTTTCCCACAGCGAGCTTGGAAGCGACAACCTTGAGGTATTTCAAGTAAGTTCAATGGGTTACCTGGAATGCCAGTTAAGCGTGTTTTGGGGCCTGTCAGCGGTGGGAATGAACTACCCAAACCTTCTGTATATGGATGGTACGGTGTTTCAAGAATTTGCTTTGATGGCGCAACTTCAATTAGTTCACCTGAATACATGATGCCGATACGATCTGAGAACTCGACCATCAGTGATAAATCATGAGTGATAAATAAAATTGAGAAACCAAATTCTTCTTTTAGTGCATAAATCTTTTGTAGAATTTCACGTTGAACCACTACATCAAGAGCTGTTGTTGGTTCATCCATGATGATCATCTTTGGATTCAGCGCTAACGCAATTGCGATAACTAAACGCTGGCGCATACCACCAGAGAACTGGTGTGGGTAATCACGTAAACGGCTTGGGTGAATATCAACAATCTCTAATAATCCTTCAGCACGACGAATTGCTTGCTTACGGTTCATGGTGGTGTGACGCATGATCACATCACAAAATTGCTCTTCCATGGTTAATACGGGATTTAAGGCATTCATTGCACTTTGGAATACCATTGACATTTCACTCCAACGGAAGGCTGACATTGCCATATCCGTTTTCTTTAAAATGTCACCGTGGCCATCAAAGATCACCTCGCCACCGGTTATGAATGCTGGTGGCTTATGTAAACGCATCAGTGAGAAGGCAACGGTTGATTTACCACAGCCTGATTCACCTGCAAGACCAAATATTTCACCTTTACCAATGTCAAAACTAACATTGTTAACCGCACGGACATCACCGGCATCTGTAATATAATCAACACATAAATTACGAATTGAGATTTGTGGATCGGTCATTATTTAGTCCCGCCTTCTAGTGCTGGTTGAGGAATAATATCAACCTGTTGTTCTTGTTTTGCCGTTTCTTTGGCAAGGTTTTTCCAGCGTCGCATGCCTTTATGTGAACGTAATTGTGGGTTAGCAATTTCATCGACAGCAAAGTTCAACATAGCAAGGCCAATAGCGATAAATATCAGTGCAATACAAGGTGCTAATACTTCCCACCATGCGCCAACTAACATTGAAGATGAGGTTTGAACGTTATATAGCATCACGCCCCAGCTAATGCCGTTTGGATCGCCTAGACCTAGGAATGAGAGTGTTGCTTCAACGTTAATCGCATACATCACCGAACCAATGAAACTCGCACCCACGATAGAGATAAGGTTAGGAAGAATCTCAACGAAAATGATACGAGGAGAGGATTCACCTAATACTTCAGCCGCTTTTACAAATTCTTTTTCTCTAATCGATAGGGTCTGTGCGCGTACGACACGTGCGCCCCATGCCCAAGAGGTGACCGCAATAACGATGGCAATGGTTAATGGTCCTGCTTGGCCAACAAACGCTGCGATAACAAATAGAATTGGTAGTTGTGGCATGACCAGCATGATATTCATACACGCGGTGAGGAATTCATCGACTCGCCCACCAAAGTAACCTGCTGAAATACCGATAATCGTTGCCAGGAAGCACACTAGAAGACCGGCACCAAAGCCAACAGCTAATGATGTACGTGCGCCATAAACAAGTTGAGACCAGATGTCACGACCCATACGCGAAGTACCTAGTACGTGATCAGCATCTTTTGACATTAATAGCGTACGTTTGTTGGTTGCCAAGTTTTTAGCGATCCAACCATCTGGATTATCTTGTGCAGCTTTTACAACAAAAGCTGGGTATTCATGGGGATTACCCGTTCTTTTGTCTGGTGCATATTGCGTAATAAAAGGTGCAAATAGCGCTGTTAGAATGAAAATGATAATAATACCAAGACCAAACATGGCTTTCGGATTGCTAGAGAGTAATTTAAATAAGGCTTTCATGATTACTTGCCTCCTTTACGTAGACGAGGGTCTAGCGCAACGATTAGGATGTCGGCCATAAAGTTAAAGAACAACATAAACATAGTCATAATAAGTAGCTGACCTTGCAGTACTTGATAATCACGCGCATGGATAGCGTTTAGCATCACTGTACCCAGGCCTGGGTAGTTGAAAATCATTTCGATAATTAACTGACCACCGATAGCCATACCTAATGCCATTGATAGTGCGGTAACACTTGGTAGCATTGCATTTCGTGCTGCGTAGTTGAATACCACACGGTTTTCACTCAGGCCTTTTCCTTTTGCCATCGTGATGTAGTCTTCGTTTAGCAAGTTAATCATGTTGTTACGCATGCCAATTAAAAAGCCACCAATTTGAATGATCGTGGCACAGAAAAGGGGTAGGGCTGCGTGGTAAAGCACATCTTTATAGAATGCAAAGCTACTCCAGTCAGGAACAATACCTGCAGTATATGCATTGCCTGTTGGGAACCACTTTAAGCCAATAGCAAAGGTAAACATCACTAGCATAGCGATAACAACGGGTGGAACGGCTTGAACAACTAACATCCCTGGAGAGATAAAAGTATCGTAGCTACTGCCTCGTTTCCATGCAGCGAAAATACCAAATACTGAACCGACACAGAATGAAAGAATTACAGCAGAACCTGCTAAAAATAGTGACCAGCCAATTGCGCCACCAAGTAAGTCATTTACTGACAATGGATAAAATTTGATTGAAGTACCAAGGTTCCAAGTAAATACGTTCGCTAAATACGAAAAGTATTGTTCATAAAGAGGACCATCAACAAAGCCTAGTAGCTTCTTCATGGCTTCAATTCGCTCAGGGGTTACCTGTGCAGTTGCGTTTGCGAACATCATGGTAACTGGGTCACCTGGCATCGCACGCGGAAGAATAAAGTTTAGCGTTGCCGCGAAAATTAGCGCGATAAAATAAAACGATAAACGACGTAAAAAGAATCCCATAACTCACACCTTACACATCCAGCTTGCCTTCCTGAGCTGAATTCAGGACGTAAAACCCCCTGACGCAAACGCCATACCTTTGATTGCAAAAAGGATTAGAGGGAAGAGGCGGTGCACAAGGCGTGCACCGCAAATTTAAGCAGAAATTACGCTTTTGGTTTTAGGTCTAGAACTTGAAGTAGACGCTCTTGAACACCAGCCCATACCATTGGACGGCCTTTAGGGTTCTTCTCATTCCACCAACCAGTGAAGCGACCTTCATTGTATTGGAAGTTATTAGCACCAGAGATTACTGGGATTGTTACTTGATTTTCAGCAATGATCTTTTGAATACTGTGAGCAATCTTGATTTGCTCGCCCTTATTAGCTGTTTTGTAGAAGCTGTCTAGTAGCGTGTCTAGCTCTGCATTTTTAAAGTAATGCATTGCGAAACGTGGCATACCGTCACCTTGCTGTAGACGTGAGTTGTACGCACTGTCCCAGTATAGGTGTGGATCTGCACCGTGGAAGTAGTTAGTAAATGCTACATCGTAAGTGCCTTTCAGCATTGATTCATTGTAAACAGCAAAGTCAGGTGTACGTGCTTTTGCATTGATACCCGCTTCTTGAAGCTGCTCAACACCTAGTTGTACAGTATTGTTGAAGTCAGTCCAGCCGTTTGGTGATTGAACTTCAAGCTCAATTTTCTCACCTTTTGGTGACTCAACAAATCCATCACCATCTAGGTCTTTAAAGCCTGCTTTCGCAAGAAGATCTTTAGCACCTTTGATGTTGTAAGTATTGAATGCTTTATATTTGTTATGAACGCTTTCGTCAGACCATGACTTAAAGCTATCACCTAGACCTGATGCATAATCGTTTGGCGTACCAGCACCGTAAAATGCGATATCGATGATTGTTTGACGGTCAATTGCCATAGAGAATGCACGACGGAAGTCAACATTGTTGATTGCTTCGTTGTTACCCGCTTTTGGCGACTTATAGTTCAGCATGAATGCCATCGTACCAGCAGCAGGGTACCAGTATTTGTGGTTTGGATTTGCCGCAGCATAAGTGCTGTCGATGTCAGGAATGAACGATGATGTCCAATCTAACTCAGAATTGATGATCTTAGTTAGTAGTTGGTCGTTGTTCGCGATTTGAGGTACACGTAAACAATCAACTTCTAGGTTCGCGTTATCCCAGTAATTAGGGTTACGACATTGAACGTAAAGTTGCGGAGTAAATGTCTCGATCTCAGTAAATGGACCAGTACCTACTGGGTTTTCGTTAGTGAAAGTTGTAGGGTTCTTAACTTTGCTCCAAATGTGCTTAGGAACAACCGGCACTTTAGAAATTTCAAACGGTACGTTTGAGTTAGCAGCTGTTAGTGCAAAGATAACTTTGTTACCGTCTTGCTTAACAGATTTAACCCACTTGTTGATACCGATTTGGTCTAGTTCTGGTTTGTCTTTTACTAGATTAAAAGAGTAAACAACATCTTCAGCTGTAAAAGGTTTACCGTCAGACCATTTTACGCCATCACGAATTTCAAACGTAACATTCATTAGGTCATCAGACATGTAGTAGTCTTTTGCCAAACGCATTACAGGCTCGTTGCCTTTCATTTGGTTAAAGATTACCAATGGCTCATAAACGAACTCAGTTGTTGTGCGAAGGTTTGTTGCTAAAAACGGGTTAAAGTTACGTACCATTGTAGGGTAAAAATCGGGTACGATTGTTAGCTGGCTTTTTTCTGATGCAGTAGCAACGGGTGCTGTAAAAGCGGTTGCTGCTGCAACGACTGCAAGTGCTAACTTAGTTTTGTTTATATTGGCAAGCATAGCTGTTCCTTACTCTTAGCTCTGTTTCACTAATGGAAATAAAAATGAACTCCGTCATTGGAGCGCTGTAAACCTACTTCATTGGAACTGAGTAACGCTGAACCACTGAATGGCCTTGTAGGTTCTCAGTGGCTTCAATATTGGCTGGATTGGCTTAATCGTCAACGTGGTCGCCCGTCAAAAACGTTAAAATTAATATATTTGCCGTTAAAAACGTTAATTTTGCTATTTTACGTGATTGAGCATTTTGTAAGTAGCGTGCTTAGTATCACAGATGGACGTGGTTGTTACATTTTAATTGTTAGTGCTTACTATCTTGTTTTGTCTCTGCTTTTAATGGTCTTTGTGTACTGTCGTTAAATGTGTGATGTAACGCACCTGCTTTTTTGTGCTTATTTTTATACGGAAATTTTGGGCTGTTAGTTTGTTGTGATTCGGTTCTCATAAACTAAAAGAATTTATTTTTGGCGTCTAAGACTGGTGTTTTTTGATTGATCTGCTTTAAATTTGACCACTAATGATAGTGTGACCTTGATCATTTATACTGATTTGACCGTGATTATTTCAATGATTAAAAAAGTGATTGTGGCGCATTATTACCATCGATAATGGATAAGCTGGTTGTTGATGTTAAGGTGGTTGTGGCAGTGTTGAGCGTTATAATTGTGATTAATAGAATGCTGTAGAAGATAAAAAAAGGCTCTGAAAGAGCCTTTTAAATGCCGCTATTTATTGTGAATAACGTTAGTGATGACTAATAATGTGATGTAATTTATCTCGCATTATTACTAGTTCTTGGCGGCTAGTATTAGGTTGTGGACAACGGTCTAATACAAAATCAATCGTATTAATAACGGTTCGCCAACGAGGTGTTTTGGGTAACGTTTCAAGCTGAAGGTATTTATCTAACGTTCGAGTTTGAAGCGTACTACGATCTAAATAGACTCGCCATAAACCACTCTCTTCCGCCAATTCAAACTTACTTTTATGAGATTCTGCTTCCCAAAATAGTAGGGTTGCTTTCATTGAATCGACTAATAATTGGCGAATTATTTCAGTTTTGTTGTGTTCTCCATCACCAAGTTTATCTGCCAAACGGGTAAATTCGCCGCCAAGTTCTCGCAGCTGCTGAAGGTTATTTTTATCGCCATTAAATGTAAATTCAGATAACACATCAATCGCACTTTCAAGTAGATGAATACGGTGATCAGCTGATGGTCCTTGGCTATCAAAAACAAACATTTGTTTGAGTCCGGACTCTATAGGTAAATTGATGATATCGGTCATTAATTGTTGCTGTTGCTCACCAATATAATAATTTAGATAACCATTAAAATGATGATTATCAGTGATTGCGATTGGTAATGGTGTGACTAAAATATCATCAATGGTATAACGTTCTAATAATTCAGGTGCGCGTTTAAACAGTTTGCCAGCGGCGCTATTAGCGTACCGAATGCGACCTTCCTGCTGCACACAAATAATAGCCTCACTGGTTGAATCTAATAATCCTAGTAAACGACTTTGAGTTTCTAAAAGACCGATTTCAACTTGTTCACGACGATGAATTTCTTGTTCTAACGCGTGGTTTTTTTTGCGTTCAATTTCAGTTTTACCTGCTTGAAGATAGGCGCGAATACGCGCCATTAACTCTTCTTTATTAAACGGTTTGGTTAAATAGTCATTGGCGCCACATTCAAATCCTTTTAAGCGATCTTGTACTTGCCCCAGTGCTGATAACATGATGATTGGTAATTCCAACATTGAATGTGTTTGTCGTAATTTATTACAGACTTCATAGCCACTCATTTCAGGCATCATAATATCAAGCAGTACTAAATCTGGCTGTTGTTTAGCAATCAAAGTTAATGCTTGAGGGCCGCTTTCTGCGGTTTGAACACGATATCCTGCAAGACGTAAGAAATTGGTTAATATTTGTAAATTGACAGGCTCATCATCAACAATCAGTAATAATTCACCATCTGGATTTTCAGGTAAATCAGACGCATCATAATTTGCCGCATTTAATAATGGTGCTTTAAAGTGATTATTATTAGGGTTTGCTGCCATGGCTGCGATTTGATTTGCATTGGCTAAATTAAGGGTAAAACTAAAGGTGGTACCAATCATTTGTTGGCTACTCACATATAATCGCCCGCCCATAAGTTCAATCAATTGACGACTAATTGATAACCCAAGTCCTGCGCCTTGACGGTAATTTGCTGATCCCGTATTAGCTTGAATAAGTGGCTCAAAAATATGCTCCAATTGTTCGCTAGGAATACCTTGTCCAGTATCAACAACTTGAATACGTAATTGGTGCTCTAATACCGTTGCCGATAAGATGATTTTACCTTCAGAGGTATATTTAATTGCATTACCAACCAAGTTATAAAGCACTTGTTCTAGGCGTTGTTCATCGGCATCAACGAGAGGGAGATCCGTTGGAATTTGATTAATAATTCGAATTGGTTTATTACCTAACAAATGACTTGATAATTCTAGAACCAAGCGAATAGCTACTGATATATCAACCGCTTGATGGTTAATATCAAGATCGCCATAACGCATTTTGTGGTAATCAAGCAGATCATCAACGAGTGTAGTTAAACGTTGACCACTATTGATGATCATTTCTAATTGGCGTCGTTGTGATTGATGTAATGCACCATTAGCTCCCGCTAATAAAGACTCTGCAATTCCCACCATACCATGCAATGGAGTACGCAATTCGTGTGATGTTGTGGCTAGAAATTCATCTTTCATTTTATCTGCAGTTTGCAGTTCATTATTTTGTTGACGAATAATCGTTAGGTTATGCTCTAACTCTTTATTTTGTTGCCGAATAAGACCAATTTTCTCACGAATTGAGCGTTGCATACGGGCAAAGCTGATCGCTAGCCGTCCAATTTCATCGGGGCGTTCGGTGCCATCAATTTTTTGCTCTAAATCACCACCAGAGGCTTTTTCTGCGGCCCAAGTTAAGCGTAATAATGGTGCTGTAATAGAATTTGAGAGCCAATGTGAAGTAATGATCACTAAAATAATGGCGGAAACCATGGCCGCAACAAAGATTTTTTCTAACTCAAAGATACGCGCAAAGGCTTCTTTTTCTGGAAGTTCAACCACCAATGCCCAGTGGTGATTTAATATATTTAGCGGTGAAAATGCGCCTAATACTGGAATATTGTCATAGTTAATAAAGCTACCAATGCCGGATTTACCAGCAAGGGCTTGATTGATACTTTGGCTTTGTAATTGTATTGGCAATGTAGTTTGCGTTTCAAAACGTAATTTATGATCACTACCGACTAATAGGGTTTGAATATGCTTAGTATTGTCTTGGATTAGTTCGGTGATCTTTTGGTTACTTAGTTCCATAAAGACATAACTATGTAGGTAGCCTTGTTGAATAATCGGTGCGGCAAACCATGCTGTTGTATCATTATTGTGTTGATTGGTACTAAAGTCAGTAAACACAACAGGGACTTGTTCTGGATTATTGGGATTTTGTTGCGTTTTCTTTTTAATGGCCTCAAAGGTTTTCTGTAAAGCTATGTGAGAGGTGTTTTTAGCTAATAGATTAACCCCAAAAAGACCATGATTTTTAACTGAGTAAACAACATCACCAGAAATATCGACGAGCATAATATCTTTGAAATCAGAGCGTTTTAGGTACTCATTATAAACGGCGTTATACCGTTTAAACATTAATCGGTAACGCTCATGACCAAGATAACCACTATTCGCTGTTTGATTGCTTTTAGTGGTAAGGGTTGAATTAAAATAATTAGCTCGACCTTGAGCATCAAGTTGTGAATCAATATTACCTAATTGATGGAATGCGCCAACTAAACCGTAAAATCTTCCGCCACTGTTATTTGATAGCTCTGATCGCGCGAAACTTTTCACTTCTGATTCTTTAGCTGTAAAGAAACTCTGTAATTGTTTATGTTTATTATCACGCAATGAAGCAAGGTGGTTGATGCTCTGTTCTGCCAAATCTTTAGTATGAGAATTAAGGAAATAGAGTGCCGACAATATCAGCGGAGTGATACTGAGAACTAAAAATGCGAGCATAAGTGTGTGCTGAAGACGTTTGAAACGTTTAGTATTCTGCATTCCGGTGCCTGAATAAGATATTAGTGTTTATGGTTTTAACGATGAATATAGCCACGTTAAAATAGATATTAATATATTAACGGTTGTCCTAATTGTTAATATATTAATGTGATGAGTAATCGTGTTTATACTGGATTTTTATTATGAATCAAGTTACTAGAAAGGGAATCGTGTCAAGAGACGCAAAATTAACAAATTTAACGTCATAAAAAAGGGCAGTATTGACTGCCCTTTATAAAATGAAAATTTTGATTATTGACTGCTATTCGTTATTTTTTGGCAGTGTAGACATTGAATTTATTGGTATGCGAACTGATCTCACACTGACCAAGGCTAGCTTCAATCAATGGTGGATATTGTAGAAAACAGTTAGCCACAATGACTAATTCACCATTACTATTTAAATAATTCGGTGCTTGATTAATAAAGGTTTCAGTCGCGGCATAAAATGTTTTAAGGCCAGCGTGAAAGGGGGGATTACTGATTAAATATTGGTAAGGACCATCAATGTTTTTATAGACATCGGTAGCGATAAAGTTGGCAGTGAGCTGATTAACTTTAAATGTTTCTTTTGCTGATTCAATTGCGAGTGCGCTGATATCACACAGATCTAAGTCAATTTGAGGGTACTTGGCTTTCATTACTGCGCCAATAACACCTGCACCACAACCAAAATCGAGAACTTTACCGTTAAGAGCCGGTAAGTTATTGAGTAAAAGTTCTGAACCTTTATCAAATTCACCGTGGCTAAAGACACCGGGTAAAGAGCGGACGGTAAGGCTAACACCTGCAATATTAATTGGGTAGCTGCGGAACCATTTATTGATGTCAAACGTTGGAGCTGGGTTGTCACAACGTCCCCAGTAAAAACTACAACGACGGGCTGAGTCATATTTAGTTAATGGACCATATTGTGCAAACATTTTTTCTGCACTTCTGACGCCACAACGGTTTTCACCGACAATACAAATTTCAACGCCAGCTGCAAATTTACTCAGTAGCATTGATAGTAAATAATCAGCTTCAGCTTTTGCTTTTGGCCAATAAAGCAGGATCATATCAATATCGAGATCGGCGTTAAGTTCGGCACCAAAATGGCAGTCGATTGCTTGATGGTGTTCAATATTGCCTAAGTAACCATAATTGGTCGTGAATACTGTTACCGATTGTGCTGTGGTGAGCAATTCTGAGGCAAAGGTATCATTTAATTCACCAGCAATAAGGACTTTGCGGTTTTCAAAAAATTCAGATTGACGAGCAACCACTTGGCTCGCAGCAGAGTAAGACATTTAACTGGCCTCAAAATAGACATCATGGTTCAAGAGCGCGGATTGTTCCATAAATAGTGACAGATGGAAAGGCGCAGCTAGAGAGAATAAGTATAATCATGAGCCGCCGTTATTGTTGTTAATAATAACGGCTGGCTAGACAGTGATAACTTAGTATTAATTGTTATCTTGTTGTTTAAGGAAGGATTGAAATTCAACTTCATACATTTTAAATAGCACTAGTGTCACCCCAAAAATAATGGGTCCATAAATCATGCCGATTAAACCAAACAATTGAATACCACCAATAATTGAAAAGAAAATCAATAAGGTATTCATACTTGAACTGCCTTGCATTAATAGTGGGCGAACGATGTTATCGATAGATCCCACAACAAGAACTCCCCAACTTGCAAGAAAGAGAGCCCATTGCCAGTCGCCAATCAAGAGTAAATACAGAGATGCTGGAATCCAAATTAAAGCGGTACCAACAACAGGAATTAATGAGGCAAAGGCCATCATTGAGCCCCAAAATAAACCTTGGAATCCACATAGCCACATTGCAAAACCACCGGCAAGTCCTTGTGCAAGAGCGGTTAAGAAAGAACCGAGTACCGCAGATCGTGCAACTTGTTCAACCTCTTCCATGATTGCGTCTTCTTGACTACGAGATAATGGAATAACGTGGCGAATGGCAGAGATCATTTTATCGTTATCACGTAATAAGAAAAATAATACGAACAACATCATCATAAAATTAACGAGTAAATTTGTTGCATCACCTAATATTTTGGCGCTGATATTCAGTGCTTGAGAGCCAACTTGAGAGGCGGTTGTCGCTATTTTTTGAATAATTACCTGCGGATCAAAATCATGGAATGGCGAATATTTATCAATTAAGGCCAGTGCTTTTTGAGCAAAAGGGTGGGAAAACAGTTCTTTTGGCCCGCCAGTTGTTAACCAGGTATAGCTTTCTTTTGATACTGTCGTGCCTTGGTGAACGATGGATGAAAACACCACTAACAGAGGAATAACAATAATGACTGTCATTATAAAACATGACAGCATTGCAGCTGTATTTTCACGCGTTGGCATTTTAGCAAGTAAGCGCTTGTGCAATGGCGTAAATAACAAAGAGATGATAAACGCTAATACAATCGGACCAAGATAGGGTTCGATTAATTTATAACTTGCGTAAGAAGCGACAAATAGTGCCACTATCAGCATCCAATGACGTGGTTCTACCTTAAAGGGTTGAGACACGGTATTTATCCTTTTTTAAATCCATCGATAAAAGTTATTCTCACTGTAACTGATAAAGATTATCATTATAATCATTGCTGTTGTTTGATGATTATAGTCTTTATCGAGGAGATAACTTATGGGATGTTGTAATTGTGGGTGTGATGACAAAAAAAAATGGAAGCCATCGTTAGTACTCATTGTTGTAGTACTTGTTATTGGACTTGCCGTTTATTTTTGGCAGTAAATTAACCAATATTATTCATCACTTATTGGTTGTATATGACCGACGTGATGGTAAACACTCGCCGTAAAAAAAGGCCACAATAAGTGACCTTTGTTTTATGATAGCATTAATAAAATAATGTTTTTAATAACATTGTAGTATTTATTTTAAATGGTGCTATTTTGCTTCTTCCGCCAGTGTTGCAAAGGCAAAATCTGCCGCTTCTAATGTGGCATCAATTTCTTTTTCGTTATGTGCAAGAGAGGTAAAACACGCTTCATAGGCTGAAGGTGCAAGGTAAACCCCTTTATCAAGCATTAGATTAAAGAAACGTTTGAAGCGCTCAACATCACACTTAGTCACATCTTCATAGCAAGTAACGCTATCTTGATCGATAAAGAAGAAACCAAACATTGCGCCAACTTGGTTTACCGCTAAAGGTATGCCATGTTTGTCAGCAAGTGCTTTAAAGCCGTTTGCTAAACGTTTAGTGGTATTTGCTAAGCGTTTTTCATTACCTTCTTCTGTTAATACCGTTAAGCAAGCATGGCCTGCAGCCATTGCCACAGGGTTACCTGATAGCGTACCTGCTTGATATACTGGACCTGTTGGTGCAACAAATTCCATTACATCACGACGACCACCAAAAGCACCGACAGGCATACCACCACCAATGATTTTTCCTAATGTAGTGATATCAGGTTTAACATTATAATATGCTTGAGCACCGCCTTGCGCGACACGGAAGCCTGTCATAACTTCATCTAAAATTAATAATGCACCAAATTCATCACAAATTTCACGTAGGCCTTGAAGGAATCCTGGTACAGGTGGAATGCAATTCATATTTCCGGCAACAGGCTCAACGATAATACAAGCGATTTGATCTGGTTGAGCCATAAATGCTTCACGAACTGAATCAAGATCGTTATAAGTTGCAGTTAAAGTATGTTTAGCAAAATCAGCGGGAACACCAGGAGAGCTTGGCTGGCCAAGTGTTAAGGCACCAGATCCTGCTTTTACTAATAGGCAGTCAGCATGACCGTGGTAGCATCCTTCAAATTTAAGAATCTTATCACGACCAGTAAAGCCTCGAGCAAGACGTATAGCACTCATGGTAGCTTCTGTACCTGAACTTACCATACGAACCATTTCCATTGATGGCACAAGCTCTGATACTAATTCAGCCATAGTGATTTCCATTGCTGTTGGTGCGCCAAAGCTTAAGCCTTGTTGTGCAGCATCAATAACAGCATCACGAATTGCAGCATGATTGTGGCCCAGTATCATTGGACCCCATGAACCAACGTAATCAATATATGCATTACCATCAGCATCAAAAATATAAGCGCCATCAGCGCGATCAATAAATAATGGTGTGCCACCAACGCCAGCAAAAGCTCTTACTGGTGAGTTAACACCCCCCGGGATTTTTTGTTGTGCTTTGGCAAATAAATCAGCTGACTTGTTCGTTTTGCTCATGTTAAATCCTATAAAAAAAGTAAGGCGATGATTCAATCCACAAAAAATTCGATCCTAATTCATTATAGGTAGGGAAGTGTGGAGAATGAAACTGCCTTATTGTACCTAAAGTGGTGCTGAAGATAGAGTCATTTTACTGTTTAAAATGAATGCTAATCTAAAAGTAGATACTCTAATTTTGAGAAACAAGTCACAGTTGCAAAGCTATTTTTCAACATTAGCAGTGTAAATCATAACCACATTGAATTAGGCTATAGAACTGATTCTATCTTCATATTCTCGCTGTAATGGCGTTATCTTATATAATACGGCTCTCTAATGACTGAAAAATCGCGCGGTCTTCATATGCCCTTCCATCTACAACCGAGTGGTTTGGTTCGGCGTTTCTTGACCCAAGATAAAACACCTGCTTCTGTTATATTTCTTTCGGCGCTAGTTGGTACTCTTGCTGGCTTGGTTGGTACGCTATTTGAAATTGGTGTGCGGTGGGTTAGTGAGCAGCGTACCGTCTGGTTACGTGATGAGATTACTAACGTACTGCCTTTGTGGTTAGCGGCGTTTCTTGTTAGTGGCATACTCGCTTTTATTGGTTACTTTTTAGTGTGCCGCTTTGCTCCTGAAGCCGGAGGCTCTGGTATTCCAGAAATTGAAGGCGCAATGGATGAGATGCGTCCTGTGCGTTGGTGGCGTGTTATTCCCGTTAAGTTCTTTGGTGGCTTAGGTGCATTAGGTTCAGGTATGGTCTTGGGCCGTGAAGGTCCAACGGTACAAATGGGCGGTAATATCGGTCGTATGATCTCAGATATTTTCCGTTTAAAAGATAAAGAAGGTCGTCACTCATTATTGGCTGCTGGTGCGGCTGGTGGTTTAGCGGCAGCATTTAATGCCCCAATGGCGGGTATTATGTTTGTGATTGAAGAGATGCGTCCGCAATTTCGTTACAGTTTAATTTCGGTTAAATGTGTAATGATTTCAGCGATGATGTCGACGATTGTATTTCGATTTATATCTGGTCAAAGTGCGGTTATTACCATGCCGCAATATGATGCTCCTGCGCTAACGTCTTTATGGCTATTCTTAGTGCTAGGATTACTCTTTGGTGGCTTCGGGGTTCTTTTTAATCGCTTAATTATTTTTACATTAGATTGGTTTGTTAATATTCACCATAATAATCGTACTCGTTATTTAATTACTGGTGGATTATTAGGGGGGTGTTTTGGTTTATTATTACTTTACTTCCCTGAGCTAACTGGCGGTGGTGTGTTCCTTATTCCACCGGCAACTAATGGCGACTATAGCTTAAACATGCTTCTGCTGTTGTTCTTTGCTCGTGTTGTAACAACATTATTATGTTTTGGATCCGGTGCTCCTGGTGGTATTTTTGCGCCGATGTTGGCATTAGGTACGCTATTTGGTACATTTTTTGGTACGGTAGCACTCGATATTTATCCTCATTTAGGCATTGCTCCGGGTTTATTCGCTATTGCAGGAATGGGGGCATTATTTGCAGCAACTGTACGCGCACCTATTACCGGTATTCTATTAGTCATTGAAATGACCAATAACTATCACCTTATTTTACCATTAGTTGTAACAACATTGGGTGCAACCATGATGGCTCAAATGTTAGGTGGTCAGCCGATTTACTCTCAATTGCTTCATCGTACGATTAAAAAAGAGAAATTAGGTCACGATTCACCCCATGATGCTCCGGTTGAGACGGCTAATACTTGAACACAATAGTCAGGTATTAGATAATCCCTTTAATTAATGGAAGTGTTTGAGAGGTTTTGTAATGAGCGATGTTAATTTGCCGCTGACTTTTTCTGATGTGGCTGCGAATAAAGTGAAAACGCTTATCGCTGAAGAAGAAAATCCAGAATTAAAACTACGTGTATATATTACAGGTGGTGGTTGTAGTGGGTTTCAATATGGCTTTACGTTTGATGAAAAAGTTAATGATGGTGATATGACCATTGAAAACAATGGCGTGACATTAGTTGTTGATCCAATGAGCTTACAGTATTTAGTTGGTGGTGTTGTAGATTACACTGAAGGCTTAGAAGGTTCACGTTTCTTTGTTAATAACCCTAATGCGACTACAACATGTGGCTGTGGTGCGTCATTTAGCGTTTAATGCTGTGACATATTTGTGCTATAAAAATAAAAAAGCCGTCTATTTTGACGGCTTTTTTTATTTCAAACAGTTATAACGGTTTGAAATTAACTTTGTGGTAATAAAATGTCATTTTTAGCTAATAAGTGACGGTAGCTTTTTACCTGCCCTAGTTTGCTATTTGCTTGTTGTTTAAATACCGTTTGCGTTACACCTGAAAGTGAATGGGCTTGAGGTAAATCGACTGTACGTGGGTTTTTATGTTTACCATTGACTAAAAATTCATAATGCAGATGTGGTCCCGTCACTCGTCCTGTTCCACCTAGCGTTCCAATGGTTTGTCCTTGTTTTATACGTTGACCACTTTTAACCATCCGTTTCGTCATGTGTAAATACTTAGTAACGTAATTACCATTATGGCGAATAAAGACATAGTTGCCGTTAAATTTATTATAGCTTGATTCCATAACCACACCATCGCCAGCAGCCCAAATCGGTGTGCCGACGGGAGCCACATAATCAGTACCTCGGTGTGCTTTTACTTGCTTAGTGACAGGGTGTAAACGGCGAGGGTTAAAGTTTGAACTGACATAACGGAAGTTAATGGGTGAGCGTAAAAAGGCTTTACGCATAGCCTGACCATTTTTATCATAATATTTACCATCTTGGTGACGTATTGCGGTAAAAGTTTGTCCCATGTTGGTAAATGTAGCAGTAAGAATATTGCCATGGTCAATCGGATGACCATTAAGATAATGTTGCTCAAATAGCACCTCAAATTTATCTCCTGCTCGAATATCAAGTGCAAAATCGATATCCCAACCAAATAGCACTGCTATTTCCATAATTTGAGTCGCGGTTAATCCTGCTTTATCTGCGGCATTCCAAAAACTAGATTCAATCGTTGCTTGTGCATAGTTGGTTTGGGTTTCTATCTGCTGTTTAGTCATCGTCGCGGTAAAGCTATTGTGATTACGTTTTACCACTAAGGTTTCAAGAGGCGTTAATGGTTGGTGTAATTCCATTAATTTACCTGAGGCGTCAAACCCAAAATTTAAATGATCACCAGGACGGAGTGAGATTAGTTTTTTAGTTTTATTACTGGTTGCCATTATTTGATGTAATAGCCCATTGTCTAAGCCTATTTGATCAAATGCCACTGCTAAGCTTTCACCATTTTTGATTGTGTACGTTTTCCACACTAACGAGGATTTTGTGAGTGGTGTCGTTTCAGTGATTGATGATGGCGGCAATTCGAGCGGATAAGATTGGCCTAATTGGTAGGTGACATCTGTTTGGGCTGGCGGCTCGGCATAAATATCAGGCGCTATAATAAGGGCAATAAGCGCACTACTGATTATCCCGATCAGTATTTTATTTATTCTTGGCATATGAGGTGATGAGCTTCCATTCATGATGAGAGTAAAAAATAAATAATATTAAGTGTAACGGCTTTCAATATAAGGTGCTATTGAAGTTAAAATAACCAATGTTGTTTTTTATAAATTTGTGGTAATGATCGAAAATGGTTGATTTTAGAACAGTGGTAACCGATAGGTTAGCCGGCTTTAAAAACAATTCTTACCTATTGAGAGTCGTTTTTTTTGAATAGGTTCATTTTAGTAAGCTTAATTTTTAGCTTTGATCGTTAGGGTCTCTGTTAAATTCAGTCTATTATCACAAATTAACGTTCATTTTTTGATATAGACTGGCCATGGAATCGATTCAACATATTATTACTGAGCTCACGCCATTGCTGCAGCAATATGGTTATTATATTTTAGCGCTGGCGATTGCCGTGGAAGGTATGGGGATCCCTGCGCCTGGACAGTCATTATTAGTCGTGGCTAGTTTATTAGCGGCATCAGGCAAAATGTCATTACCTGCTGTACTTATGGTTGGCTGGGGAGCCAGCTTTATTGGTAATAGCATTGGTTATTTTATTGGACGCCAATTTGGACATGTACTAACTCGCAAGCAATGGATAAAACCTAAAACACTAACTAAACTGCATGGTTTTATTGATCGCTATGGCATGCTAGGGCTGATCATTAGCCGTTTTGTGGAAGGTATTAAACAATTTATGTGTATTGGTTGTGGTATTGCTGCTATGCCCGCTAAATTGTTTTTTATGGGTAACTTTTTAGCCGTGACGGTTTGGTTACTTATTTTTGGTGTTGCGCCTGCTTATTTACGGGATGAAATTGCCCCTATTTTAGCGTTCTACCATAAATATCAAACTCAATGTTGGGTCGTGGTTGCTGTTATCGTTATCGCAATAATATGGTTGGTTTACCGCCGTTTTCAGCGTAGTCGAATCGTGATTGAAAAATAAAAACGTGCTGTTTTAGTGAAAAAAACCGCCAACGTTTAACGCTGGCGGTTTTTTCATTTAAGTGTAGTTAGTGCTATTTCGTTAATTACGTAATGCAAAAGTCGGTAACGAAAGGTTCCATCGAATTGCAGCTAAACGAATTGATAAGGTGGTGATAATTCCCATGATTGCCGCCATTGAAGGCAGGACACCGAGCGATAAGCTTAGCGTATGGATAACGCCACCAATGATACAAGCTGTAGCATAAACTTCTGTACGGAAAATCATCGGTACTTCACGACCTAAGACATCACGAATAACACCGCCACCACACCCTGTAATAACTCCCATAATCACTGCTACTAATGGTGATGCGCCATAACGTAATGATTTCTCAACGCCAATGGCCACGAACACCGCAAGTCCAATTGCATCAGCAACAGGGAGAAAATACCATGGCATCCGTCGTGGGCGTTGAGTCGCGATCATAGTGATAATACAAGTAATAAAAATTACCCATAAGTAGTTAGTATCGTGGATCCAAAATACTGGTGTTGCCCCTAATGCCATATCACGAATCGTACCGCCACCAATAGCCGTTACACTTGCAAGCACCACGACACCAAAAGGGTCCATTCGTAGTCGTCCAGCCATAAGTACACCTGATGCGGCAAAAATGGCAGTACCAAACATATCGAGAAAATAAATGAGCATCTCTGTACCTACAAGAATAATGAAGTTGAGTTAAGCGGCAGAGATTGTACGAATAAATTCATCAGGAACAACCGTAATAAAATGCTTTGTGAGGTTATTCACAGGGTTTATCACAATAGTGTGATTAGTGATCACCTCGTACTTGGTCGAGCAATGTACAGACTTGTTTAATTGCCAGTAAAGCGCGTGGTGTTGGTCGGTTTAACCAGTTTGTGTTTAGCTGATAAATATGTTGTTGTTTAACGGCAACGAATTGATTTTTCCATTGCGCCCATAATTGTTGAGTCTCTGTTATTGGCTGAGCGCTAAATATTATTTGAGGCTGACGTACTACTACTTGTTCTTGATTGACTTGTGGATAGGCGGCACGACTTTTTGCAAAAATATTATCGCCACCACAAAATTGAAAAATTTGACTTGGCCAACCACTATCAGCAACTGTCATTAATGGCGTTGAACCCAATTGATAAAAATAACGTATCTTGGGTTTATTGTGATTGGCTATTTGCAGTTGTTGTAACTGTTGCCTAAATTTAGCGGCAGCTTGTTGTGCCGACTGTGGAGAATCAGCATAGCGCCCTAGTTGTTCTAATGTGTTGGGAATGTCAGCCAATACTTTTGGGTTTGAATAGAGTATTTTAATCCCAAGTTGCTCTAAGCGAGCTAATTCACGACTAGGATTGCCGCCTTGCCACGCTAAAATCAAATCAGGTTTCAGCGTTAAAATACGTTCCATTTTAAGGCCACGATAATTTGCTACGCGTTCTAATTTTTTAGCGGCGGAAGGATAGTCACTGTAAGCACTGGCGGCAATGAGTTTATTGCCTAAACCTGCGGCGTAAGCCATTTCAGTCGTATGAGGTGACAAGCTAATAATTCGTTGGGTTTGCTGGGCTAACGTTGCGGCAACGCTTGGCGTAATGGTGCTGATAACCAACAGAAGTAGACATAAGAAACGCACTATAAAATTCCGCTCCAAAAGTATAATAATAAGCTCTCAACAGCGATCCACACATAAAGTCGTTGGGTTATGAGTTGTTGTATTTGTGCTATATGCAGTGCTGCTGGTGTGATCCTGCCACCAAGACGAGGTCGCTGCATTTTAAGATTGTTGTAAATAGCGGGGCCGCCGAGAGATAAAGCAAGCTTGTAACCTGTGACCACTAATAACCAGCCGGGACCGGGTAAGTGCCAATTTTCACCTTGTTGCCGTAACCCTTGTATTGCTACTTGACCATTACGGCCAAGACTTAACAATAAAGCAAATAATCTTAGCGGTACAATATCAAGGATGGCTGCAATGCGGATCGCTGGGTATCCAAATATCGCATACTGGGCACGGGTTGGTGACCATGCACGAGCAAGACCAATGGCTAATCGATACAAAATAGCTGCAATACCACCACCGAGTGCATACCAAAACAGTACTCCTACCACATGCCGCCCATAGCTTAAAATAATGGTTTCAGCGCCAGCTTTACCTAAACCGAGGAGTGATAAAACGGTGGTATTTCGATTAAGATGAGGGGCGAGCAACTGGCGACATTGATCTTTATCGCTGCGGTTATAAGCATGCGTAAATTGATGACTAAGTTGACTGGTATGTTGCCAATCAAGGGCAAGCCATAATAATGTTAATTGAAATAAAGTGGGATACCAGACTAATTGACTGGTCGCGAACAATAACACGACGACCGTAAACCACATTAATGCCCAAGCTAAATACCCCGCTAATAAGCGTTGAGCGTAATTATCATGAGGATGATTGACCCGAGTTGCAATTAATAGCGCTAAGCGGTGCCAGATTCGCAACGGGTGTATTGGATAGGGTATGGGTAATAACCAATGTAATAATAATGCTCCCCACAAAGCCAGTAGGGAGCTATTGGTTATAAATGAGGCGATAAATGCCGAAGTTGTCATCAGTAGTTATCATCTCATTTAAGGTGAATTAGTTTAGCAATTCAACCATTTTAGCAACCATTACTGAAGAACTCTGTGCTGCAAGTGGCAGGAACTCATCAAAGCTCATTGGTGATTCTTTGTCAGCAACATCAGAAATTGCGCGAACAACCACAAATGGTACTTTAAATTGATGGCAAGCTTGCGCAATTGCCGCCGCTTCCATTTCAACAGCAACCACTGTTGGGAAATGAGTGCGAATAAAGTTTTGTTTTTCAGCTGAACAGACAAATGCATCGCCAGTACAAATCAAACCACGAACCGCGTGTGGTGGTTGTGGTAATGCCGCTAGTGCTTGCTCGGCGACAGACATTAACTTTTCATCAGATAGGAAAGCTGCTGGTTGCTGTGCCATTTGACCAATTTCGTAACCAAATGCTGTTACATCTGCATCGTGGTAACGTACTTCAGTTGAAATAACCACATCACCGACGTTTAAGCTTGACTCAAAACCGCCAGCAGAACCGCTATTAATCACGACATCAGGCTTAAACGTTTCAAGTAAAATAGCCGTACCTACTGCAGCTGATACTTTGCCAATACCTGATTGTAGTAAAGCAACGTCTGCACCGTTTAGTTTACCAGTATAGATAGTACAACCTGCTTTATTATGAGTTTCGCAGTCAGTAAGTTGCTCTTTAAGGATGACAACTTCTTGCTCCATTGCGCCAATAATGCCGATTTTCATGAATGGTATCTCTTTTTAATGGTGTGCACTTGCAGTGCTAATATGGTTAAGATTGTAGCATGAGCCATAATCATTATTCCAAAACTCTCGTCTAAACACAGTTAATCAACATAAAGACACCGTGGTGGTACACACAACCACGGTGTTGTTCATCCGTTTTTATGAGGGATAACGGTTACAAGTCTAAATAATCAAGTATACCATCAGCGGCTTTTCGACCTTCATCAATGGCCGTGACAACGAGATCAGAACCGCGTACGGCATCTCCTCCAGCAAAGATCTTTGAGTTTGAGGTTTGGAAAGCAAACTCAGTATCCGCCGCTTTAATTCGTCCCCATTGATCAAGCTCGACATCATAAGGAGCGAGCCAAGGCATTGCATGTGGCTGAAAACCAAATGCCATAATTACTGCATCAGCGGCTAATATGTGTTCACTATCGGTAACGGGTTCTGGACGACGACGACCAGCAGTATCAGGTTCACCTAAGGCGGTTTTGATGACTTTAACGCCAATCACGTTTCCAGAGCTATCGACTTCAATGCCTAATGGCTGGAGGTTAAACATAAAATTAACCCCTTCTTCGCGTGCATTTTTTACTTCACGTTTAGAACCGGGCATATTGGCTTCATCACGACGGTAGGCACAGATAACATTGTTAGCCCCTTGGCGAATTGAAGTTCGAACACAATCCATAGCGGTATCACCACCACCAAGTACCACCACCCGCTTACCTTGCATATTAATAAACGGTTGTTGTGGCTCAAGCGCCATTACTCGATAAGTGTTAGAGACCAAGAACGGCAGCGCATCGTAGACGCCATTAGCATCTTCATGTTCAAGCCCTGCACGCATATTTTTATAGGTGCCGACCCCTAAGAAAACCGCATCATAATCAGCGATCAGGGTGTCAATACTGATATCTTTACCCACCTCAGTGTTAAGTTGGAACTCAACTCCCATATCAGTAAAAACACGACGGCGATTGACCATAATGTCTTTTTCTAATTTAAATGAAGGAATACCAAACGTCAGTAAGCCGCCAATTTCGGGGTAGCGATCAAATACCACGGGTTTTACGCCATTACGCACTAAAACGTCAGCACATGAGAGTCCAGCCGGACCTGCACCGATAATAGCGACTTTTTTATCGGTCCATTCAACATTGGATATGTCAGGCTTCCAGCCCATTTCAAACGCTTTATCAGTAATGTATTTTTCAACATTGCCAATAGTTACCGCGCCAAAATCTTCATTGAGGGTACATGATCCTTCACATAAACGATCTTGAGGACAAACGCGACCACAGACTTCGGGTAAGGTGTTGGTTTGATGCGATAACTCTACCGCTTCAATAATACGCCCCTCATTGGCAAGTTTTAACCATTGTGGAATGTAGTTATGTACTGGGCATTTCCACTCACAATAAGGGTTACCACAATCGAGGCAACGATCTGCTTGAGCACTGGCTTGTTGACGTGTAAATGGCTCATAAATTTCGACAAATTCTATTTTTCTAATTTGAATCGCTTTTTTAGGTGGGTCGATACGTTCGACATCAATAAATTGGTAAACATTCTGGCTCATTTGGTTTTCCCTCCCTTATTGTGCCTGAAGACGCAGCTCAGATTCTGAACGGCTTTGATGCCCTAATAGGGTATTGATATCTGCTGATTTTGGCTTCGCAAGATAGAATTTTGGTATCCATTGTTCAAAGTTAGCCAAAATTTCATTAGCGCGCGTTGAGCCAGTTTCTTGCAGGTGACGATCAATTAACCCGCGTAAATGTTCTTGATGAATTTTGAGTTGATCAAGTGCGACTGCCTCAATTAACTCTGGATTCACTCGTCCTGCAAAATCGCCATCTTCATCTAAGATATACGCAAAACCACCCGTCATTCCGGCACCAAAGTTGACGCCAGTCTTACCTAAAATAGCCACAATACCGCCCGTCATATATTCACAGGCGTTATCACCAGCCCCTTCTACAACCGCAATTGTGCCTGAGTTACGTACTGCAAAACGTTCGCCGGCTTTACCTGCTGCAAATAATTTGCCACCGGTAGCGCCGTATAAGCAGGTGTTGCCAATAATAGTGGCGTCGTTGGATTTAAACGCTGAGCCGAGTGGTGGACGAATTGCTATTTTGCCTCCGGCCATACCTTTACCAACGTAGTCATTAGCATCACCCGTTAAATTCAGGTTTACACCGCCAGCATTCCAAACACCAAAGGATTGCCCTGCGGTGCCAATAAAGTTGAGTCTAATTGGTGCTGATGCCATGCCTTGATTGCCATAGCGATGAGCAATTTCACCGGATAAGCGGGCTCCAATTGAGCGATCAGTGTTGCAAATAGGGAAGTGATAATCTCCGCCACTGCGGTTTTCTATGGCGTTAAGGGTATGTTCTAGTAATTGCTGGCTTAACTGAGCATCATCAAAGGGCGAATTTGCTTCACTGCAATACACTGTTTTACCTGCTTGCGGTGTCGGTGCAACTAACAGTGGGCTTAAATCCAGTTTGGATTGTTTGGCTGTAACCCCTTCAAGTTGCTGTAATAGATCAGTACGGCCGATTAAGTCTATTAATTGTTTTACTCCAAGCTGCGCTAATAATTGACGCACTTCTTCGCCGACACCGATAAAGTAATTCATTACCTGTTCTGGTAAGCCTTTAAAGAAATCACGGCGCAGTTTTTCATCTTGGGTTGCGACACCCGTTGCGCAGTTGTTTAAGTGACAAATACGCAGATATTTACACCCAAGCGCAACCATGGGGGCAGTACCAAAGCCAAAGCTTTCTGCACCTAAAATGGTAGCCTTAACCACATCTAGCCCTGTTTTTAAGCCGCCATCCACTTGCAGACGGATCTTATGTCGTAAGCCGTTAGTGACTAGAGCTTGTTGGGTTTCAGCTAGCCCCAGTTCCCACGGGCTGCCTGCATATTTGACTGAAGTCAGTGGGCTGGCTCCGGTTCCTCCGTCATAACCTGAAATAGTGATTAAATCAGCATAGGCTTTGGCAACACCGGTAGCGATAGTGCCGACACCGGGTTCAGAAACCAGTTTGACGGACACTAATGCTTTGGGATTGACTTGTTTGAGATCGAAAATCAGTTGCGCCAGATCTTCAATCGAATAAATATCGTGATGCGGTGGTGGTGAAATTAAGGTCACTCCTGGAACGGCAAAGCGCAATTTAGCGATTTCAGTGGTGACTTTATGCCCAGGAAGCTGACCGCCTTCACCGGGTTTAGCCCCTTGTGCGACTTTAATTTGGATCACATCTGCATTGACTAAATAATGCGGAGTGACACCAAAACGACCAGACGCCACTTGCTTAATACGTGAGTTACGCTCAGTACCAAAACGACGTGGATCTTCACCACCTTCACCTGAGTTAGAGCAACCGCCTAAACGGTTCATCGCAATCGCTAAAGCTTCATGGGCTTCAGGACTCAGTGCGCCAATTGACATTGCCGCGGAGTCAAAGCGTTTATACAATTCAGTGGCTGCTTCAACCTTCTCTATCGCAATCGGACTATCGGTATCCGCCAAGGCTAATAAATCACGAATAGCAGCCACTGGGCGGTGGTTTACTTGTTCAGCAAAGGCGAGATAATCGTGATAATTACCCGATTTAACCGCTTTTTGTAAGGTTGATACTACGTCAGGGTTATAAGCGTGGAACTCGCCCCCATGAACATATTTCAGTAAACCGCCGTGATCAATCGGTTTACGTTTAAGCCATGCTGTACGGGCAAGGTTGTGCAAGTCTTGCTGAATATCACTAAAATCAGCGCCTGCAATACGACTTGAAACGCCTTTAAAACACAGTTCAATAATGTCATTACCTAAGCCAATAGCTTCAAATAGCATTGAACAACGGTAAGAGGAAATGGTTGAGATCCCCATTTTAGACATGATCTTAAATAGACCTTTATCGATACCATTACGGTAGTTGATCATTACTTCACGGTAAGACTTATTAATGACGTTGTTATCGACCATTTTTGCTAAAGATTCATAAGCAAGGTAGGGATAAACAGCCGTAGCGCCAAAGCCTAATAGAACTGCAAATTGATGCGGATCGCGTGCAGTGGCAGTTTCTACCACAATGTTAGTATCACAACGTAAATTGTTATCTACTAATCGACGTTGAACGGCACCAACGGCCATGGCAGCAGGGATCGGTAATGTGTTTTTGCTGATAGCGCGATCGGACAATATAATCAGCACGGCACCTTGCTTAACTAACTGTTGTGCTTTATCACATAGGCTGACAATGGCTTGTTCAAGGTCTGTGTGTTGAGGATCAAAAGTAATATCAAGTTGATTGCTAGCATAGTATTGCTGGTCGAGCGCCAATAATTGTTTTAGATCTGAATGTAATAATACTGGTGATTTAAATGCGACTCGCTGAGCGTGACTATCTGTTTCACAGAACACATTAATCTCACGCCCAATACAGCTCGCAAGTGACATAACATGTTTTTCACGTAAGGGATCGATCGGCGGGTTAGTTACCTGAGCAAACATTTGCCGAAAATAATCGGTGATGGGACGTTGCTGTGACGACAGTACAGCCATTGGCGCATCATCACCCATAGAGCCTGTGGCTTCTTGGCCATTTTCACCAATAACGCGCAGTACTTGATCGAGTTCTTCGCGGCTAACATTAAATTGTTTGTGGTGAGTATTAAGTTGATTGTCATTCAAACTACGTTGGCTTATATGGCTATCATCTAACTGCTCAATGGGCACTAAATGTTGAACATGAGTATCCATCCATTGCTTATACGGATGGCGGCTCATCAGTTCGTTATCAATATCTTGTGAGTGCCAGATTTTGGCAAATTTAGTATCGATAACCAATAATTCACCGGGACCAACACGGCCTTTTTCGGCTACTTCATCTGGAGTGTAATCCCAAATTCCCACCTCTGAGGCGATAGTGATCAGTTTATCTTTGGTGATCACATAACGTGCAGGGCGTAAGCCATTCCGATCAAGGTTACACGCAGCGTAACGACCGTCTGACATTACGATCCCAGCAGGGCCATCCCAGGGTTCCATGTGTTTAGAGTTAAAATCATAGAAGGCACGTAATGCGGGATCCATGTCGGGGTGATTTTGCCATGCTGGTGGGACTAACATCCGCATGGCGCGGAATAAATCCATACCGCCAGCTAAAAATAGCTCCAGCATATTATCAAGGCTTGATGAGTCTGACCCCGTTTCATTAACAAAAGGTGCAGCTGTTTTTAAGTCGGGCAGCAGTGGCGAGCTAAATTTATAGGCGCGAGCGCGAGCCCATTGGCGGTTACCAGTTATGGTATTAATTTCACCATTATGGGCTAAGTAACGGAAAGGCTGCGCTAATGGCCATCGCGGTTGAGTGTTGGTTGAGAACCGCTGGTGGAATAAACAGATCGATGACTCTAAACGAATATCCCCTAAATCTTGATAAAATTTAGGCAGATCAGCGGGCATAAATAACCCTTTGTAGACCGTGACTTGAGTGGAGAGGCTACAAATATAGAACTCTTTATCATCGGTAATACGTTTTTCAATTCGACGCCGAGCAATATAAAGTCGACGTTCAATATCGCGAGGTTTCCATCCTGCTGGCGCATTAATAAAGACTTGCTCAATAGCAGGCAATGATTGTTGAGCTATTGGACCGAGAACCGTTGAATTAATTGGCACTTCACGCCAACCCGCAATGGACAAGGTTTCAGTGATTAACTCTTGATTAATAATCTCACGGGCATGTTGAGCGAGGATCGGATCTTGACTGAGAAATATCATGCCTACTGCAAATTCACGCGATAAATTCCACTGTTTTTCTGCGGCAATAATACGATAAAAATTATCCGGTTTTTTAATCAATAAACCACAGCCATCGCCAGTTTTTCCATCTGCGGCAATTCCTCCTCGGTGGGTCATGCGATCGAGGGCGGATATCGCGGTACGAACAAGTTTATGGCTGGTTTTACCTTCAATGTTGGCGATAAGACCGAAACCACAGTTATCTTTTTCTAGTGATGGGTTATACAGTGACATTGCAATTCTCCCTTGCTCCTGTTTGTTGTAAACAGTTTTACTGCAAAATGAGAATAAATAGTGATTGCTCATTTTGCTTCCTACGACATTTCAAATTAACGATAATTTACAAGAAGGTCAAATATTGATAACAAATGTTATAGGTGGTGGGGAAGTGGTCGCTATTGAAATTAATCGTTTAAAATAAATGCAGATTGATTACAGCTATATGTTTTTTGTTGGTAATGGGAAAAGTGTTATAACACTAGATTACAGCAACAAAGCAGACTGCTGGTGGGTTTTAAGAGAGAGGGGGGATTACATTAGCGAAGTAAATAATCTTCTGAGCTGTAATAAATAAAAGCCAGCGTTAATGAGCTGGCTTTAAAATTTTTAATGGGATCAAACAACAATAAAGTTTAAGAAAGCATTAATGAATTTGCTTTTGCTTCGAGATGAGAGTTCCCCATCAAGTAGCTATCAATCACTCGTGCTGATTCTCGACCTTCATTAATACAGCGTACGACTAGTGATTGTCCTGTTCGCATATCCCCAGCGGCAAACACTCCTGCTTGACTTGTTGCGAAATGTTGAGTGGCAACATTACCGCGTTCATCAAGTTGAATATTTAATTGGGCTAATACACCCGTTGGCTCAGGGTGGAGAAAGCCCATCGCTAAGAAGGCCATATCACAAGCAATGATACGTTCAGTTCCTGCAATTTCTTCAAAGCTAGGTCTTTCACCCAGTTTGGCGTCTTGCCAAGCAATATCTGCAATTCGTAGCCCTTTGACATTGCCGTTACCATCATCAATAAATTCTTTGGTGAGAATATTCCAATAACGATCACAGCCTTCTTCATGCGAAGTCGATGTTTTCATTATCATTGGGTATGACGGCCATGGCTGATTCGCTGGGCGCTTTTCTGGCGGTAATGGCATGATCTCAACTTGGGTGATACTTGCTGCACCATGACGGTTTGAAGTACCCACACAGTCAGAGCCCGTATCACCGCCGCCAATAACAACCACATGCTTGTCTTTTGCATAGATTGCTGCTGTTTTTAAATCCATATCGTTTGCACGACGGTTATTTTGCGCTAAAAAGTCCATCGCAAAATGAACCCCATTAAGCTCACGTCCTGGAATTGGTAAATTACGTGGTACGGTTGAGCCGCCTGTTAGCAAAATAACATCAAATTCTTGACGTAATTGTTGAGCATTAATATCGACCCCGATATGGGCATTGACTTCAAATTTGACTCCAGCTTGCGCCATAAGGTCGATTTTACGATCAATAATATCCATACCGAGCTTAAAGTCGGGAATTCCAAATCGCAGTAAGCCACCGACTTTTTCATCTCGCTCAAATACAGTCACAGTATGGCCAGCACTGTTTAATTGCTCGGCTGCTGATAATCCCGCAGGACCTGAACCAATAATGGCAATGGTTTTTCCTGTGCGTGAACGGGGTGTTTTAGGTTTGGCATAACCGTTACGATAAGCAGTTTCAACAATGGTTTTTTCAATATTACAGATAGTGATTGGATCTTGATTGATGCCAAGCACACAGCCACTTTCACAAGGGGCTGGGCACACTCGTCCTGTAAATTCAGGGAAGTTATTGGTGGAACTTAAAATGTTCCATGCTTCTTCCCAGCTATCACGATAAACCGCATCGTTGAACTCAGGAATAATATTGCCAATCGGACACGCGTTATGACAAAACGGTACTCCACAATCCATACAACGTGATGCTTGTTCTTGAATTTTATCGCCAAATTCTTCGTTAAGAACAAACTCTTTGTTATTCTGAATACGAACACTTGGATCTAACTTACCTGGCAGTTCGCGACCAAATTCTAAAAATCCCGTAGGCTTACCCATTGATGGCCTCCAACGTTTCCTTGTTGTGAGTGGCAGCTTGACGCTGTTGTAATACGGCTTTGTAATCCCTTGGCATTACTTTTCTTATCTGACTGAGATTAGCCTCAAAGTTAGACAAGAATAGTTCTGCAACCGTACTGCCCGTTAATTCAATATGTTTGGTTAGCATATCAAGTAGCAGTGCTTTATCTTCAGTTTCGATTGGATCTAAATCGACTAATTCTGCATTAAGTTTGGTTTCAAAATCACCAAATTGATCCCACACATAGGCAACACCCCCACTCATACCTGCGGCAAAGTTTCGTCCTGTTGGACCAAGAATAATTGCAACGCCTCCTGTCATGTATTCACAGCCATGATCGCCGATCCCCTCAACGACAACTTTAGCGCCAGAATTACGAACACAGAAACGCTCACCCGCAAGGCCGCGAATATAAGATTCACCGGAGGTTGCACCGTAGAAACATACATTACCAACGACAATATTATCTTCGGCAATAATGTCCGATTGACGATCAGGGTAGAGCACTAATGTACCGCCTGAAAGTCCTTTACCCCAGTAGTCATTAGCATCACCTTCAACTGTAAATTGAACCCCTTTGGCAAGGAATGCGCCAAAACTCTGACCGGCTGAACCATTAAATTTAACCGTCATTGGCTGTGGTAAGCCTTGGTCTTTATACACTTTAGATATTTCATTGGATAACATCGTACCGACACTACGATCTGTATTAATGATCGGTAATTGCATGGTGACGGTTTCACCTTTTGTCAGCGCAGGTTGAGCAAACTCAATCAAAGTACGATCAAGCACATGCTCTAAACCGTGATCTTGCTGACGTTGGTTGTAAATTCCATCTTCAGCACGTGGTGGTTGAATGTGCAGTACCGGGCTAAGATCAAGGTTCTTATATTTCCAGTGACCGATATCATCACGTAGTTTTAACTTATGTGCTTGGCCAACCATTTCATCGATAGTGCGGAAACCGAGTTCAGCCATCACTTCACGTAAACCTTGAGCCATGTATTGGAAGAAGGTAACGACATCTTCTACGCGGCCATCAAAACGCTCACGTAGGGTTTTATTTTGAGTGGCAATGCCAACTGGACAGGTGTTTTTATGACACTTACGCATCATAATACAGCCTTCAACAACTAAGGCGGCAGTTGCAACGCCCCATTCTTCTGCGCCAAGTAAAGTAGCAATAGCAAGGTCGCGCGGAGTTTTCATTTGGCCATCAGACTGCACCACAATACGATTACGTAAGCCATTTTTAAGTAGAGTTTGATGTGTTTCTGCCAAGCCAAGTTCCCACGGTAAACCGGTGTGGCGAATTGATGACATTGGTGATGCACCAGTACCGCCATCAAAGCCAGCAATAAGCACCACATCGGCTTTGGCTTTGGCAACACCTGAAGCAATGGTGCCTACGCCTGCTTCTGAAACTAATTTGACGTTAACACGACCAGCACGGTTGGCATTTTTCAAATCATAGATCAGCTGGGCTAAATCTTCGATGGAATAAATATCGTGGTGAGGCGGCGGTGAAATTAAGCCAACTCCAGGGGTTGAGTGGCGGGTTGCACCGATCCAATCATCGACTTTATCACCCGGTAGTTGACCACCTTCACCAGGTTTTGCGCCTTGTGCCATTTTAATTTGCAGTTCAGCAGCATTAGTTAAGTAGTATGAGGTAACCCCAAAACGACCTGATGCTACTTGTTTGATTGCCGAACGTTCCCAGTCGCCATTATCTTTTTTATCAAAACGAATCGGATCTTCACCACCTTCGCCTGAGTTAGATTTAGCGCCAATACGGTTCATGGCAACGGCTAGAGTTGAGTGTGCTTCATAAGAAATTGAACCAAAACTCATCGCCCCTGTTGCGAAACGCTTAAGAATATTTTCAATCGGCTCGACGTCATCAAGTGCAATTACCCCTGCTGGGTTGCTGACAAAATCTAATTGACTACGCAATGTGGCAGCGTTGTCACCTTGATCATCGACCGCTTTAGCATATTGCTTAAATTGAATGTAATCTTTTTCGCGAGTAGATTGTTGCAGTAACGAAATGGTTTCAGGGTTAAATAGGTGTTTTTCACCACGTTGTTTCCATTGATAAACACCACCCACATCAAGAATTTGTACTGGAATTTCACGGGTTGGGTAACCAACACGGTGACGCACTAACACTTCTTGAGCAATATCATCGATGGTTAGCCCTTGAATACGAGTAACCGTTCCGGTGAAATATTTATCAACCACCGCTTTGCTGATGCCAAGAGCTTCAAAAATTTGTGCGCCATGGTAAGACTGCAGCGTTGAAATACCCATTTTAGAAAAAATCTTTAGCAGTCCGCCGTTAACACCTTTGCGGTAGTTATTAAATAAGGTATCTGTTGGCAATTGTGGATCAAGCTTACGTTTATGCTGAAGATCAACCAGTGTTTCTGTGACTAAGTAAGGGTTAATTGCATTAGCGCCATAACCAATTAAAGTCGCAAAGTGGTGAGTTTCACGTGCATCACCTGTTTCAACTACGATGTCACACTTGGCTCGTAGACCTTTACGAATCAGATGATGATGAACCGCGCCGACAGCAAGCATTGCAGGAATAGCTGCATGGTTAGAGTTAACCGCACGGTCAGTCAAAATAATGATCGAGTAGCCATCAATAACGGCATCTTCAGAATACTGACAAATACGTTTTAGTGCGCGATCAAGTTTGCCTTGTTCCCCACTGGCTCGAAATACAATATCCAATGTTTTTGATTGCAGGTGTTCATTATCAATGGCACGAATTTTTTCTAATTCAGCATTAGACAGTACGGGGGATTCAAGCTCAACTTTATGACAATGCTCAGCTGTTTCTGTGAGCAGGTTTTGATCTTTACCTAAGTAGGTATTGAGTGACATCACCATTCGTTCACGAATAGGATCGATGGGTGGGTTGGTCACCTGCGCAAAAAGCTGTTTAAAGTAATTGGACAAATGTTGTGATTGATGTGATAGCACAGCTAATGGCCAGTCGGCCCCCATAGCACTCAGTGGTTCATAACCAACCTTCGCGAGCGGCACTATAATGTCATTAACTTCTTCTGAACTAACACCAAAAGCTTGTTGATGATGTAACAAACGTTCAGGGGTTGGCTGGTGATACATATTGTCGGCATCGGGGAGTGTTTTCAGTGTTAAGAGATTATCTTTTATCCATTGCTCATACGGTTGTGAGGCCGCGATACTGTCTTTAACTTCTTCATCTGAAATAATACGACCTTGTTCAAGATCGGCAACGAAGATTCGTCCTGGTTGTAAACGACCGCGAAATTGTACATTTTCAGGTTCAATTTTTACTACGCCAGATTCTGATGCCATAATCAGAAAATCATCTTTAGTGACTGTATAACGTGATGGACGTAAACCATTACGATCTAATGTGGCTCCGACTTGTACCCCGTCAGTAAAACATACTGATGCAGGGCCATCCCATGGCTCCATAATATTGGCATGATACTGATAAAAAGCACGACGCTTAGGATCCATACTGGTATTTTCTTGCCATGCTTCTGGAATCAGCATCATTAGTGCATGTGGCAAACTACGCCCCGAGAGCACTAATAGCTCAAGAGCCATATCAAAGTTAGATGAATCTGAACTACCTTCCTGACAGATTGGCAGTAACATACTGATTTCTTGAGGGCTAAATAAGTCCGACTCAAGAATTGCTTCGCGAGCTTTCATCCAGTTAAGGTTGCCGCGAACAGTATTAATCTCACCATTATGAGCAATATAACGGAAAGGTTGCGCTAATCGCCAGCGAGGGAAAGTGTTGGTTGAAAAACGGGAGTGCACTAACGCTAAAGCGGTTACCATTGATGGATTTCGTAAATCAAGGAAGTACTGCGGCACTTGGGCTGTCGTTAATTGACCCTTATAGACTAAGGTTTTATAAGACAGTGAGTTGATGTAGAAGTCATCACCAATATTGGATACGCTTTCTAAACATACGCGTACGGTGTAGTTACGCAATACGTAAAGTTTACGTTCTAATACCGCAGGGTCTAAATTTGCACCGCCTGTAATAAAAACGTGTTCAAATTGAGGTTCGGTACTGAGAGGATCTTCTCCAATCATTGAATTATCGACCGGAAGAACGCGATAACCAATAATTTCTAGATCAAGACGTTTAGCATTACGCTCAAGAATATCACGGCATTGCTGACGTTTATGTTCATCTTTTGGAAACAGTACGACTCCCACACCATATTGTGCGAAAGCGGGTAACTTAATCCCTAGTTTAACGGTTTCTTCTAATAAAAATTCGTGGGGTTTTTGCAGTAATATTCCGGCACCATCACCACTGCTTGGATCACAACCCTGACCACCACGGTGTTCCATACGCGCGAGCATATCGAGAGCTTGGGTGACAATTTGATGTGATTTGCGGTTTTTAAGGTGGGCAACAAAGCCGATGCCACAAGCATCGTGCTCTAATTCAGGCACATAAAGTCCCTGAGTGCTAAGCTCTTGAGCTGTCATAGATACATCCTTCCAGTTACATCAAGCCATATTCCTAAGGCTTGGTTATCCCTAATTTATTTTCACAATCAATGCACATTGAGATGGACTCCTGTCCTGCGTCATTGAACGTGTGTTTGTGACGATGAAATTGGCTTTATTCACAAACTTAATTCTGTTGTATTACGATAATGAGTAACAAAACACGTTACTTATGGCTCAATAACCATATTAATCACGCTAAAGCAGCATAATTGTAGGGCTTTTTTTGTTCACAAATTGCACACAAGTGTCACCATCCTACAATTTTGATACATTAATTACCAATAAAAATTAACATAGTGAATGCATAAATGGATCATATTAAAATACAATTATGCTGCTTAAATGTACGTTTAAAGTGAGGACCAAATATTCTTAGAGAGGGGTTCTTTGTCTTAGCACAACCTACATTATTATGATTGATGCTATGTTGCGGCTCTTTTGTTTATTGGTCTGCGTTGACGTAGATTATTCATTGTTTTAAACGCTAGGTAATACCATGCAATTACATCAACTCGTCAATACTTTTGGGCAAGACCTTCAACATCGTTATGGAGAGAAAGTTCATAAACTTACCTTGCACGGTGGTTTTAGCTGTCCTAATCGTGATGGCACTATTGGGCGCGGAGGTTGTACATTTTGTAATGTGGCATCATTTGCCGATGAAAATAATCAGTTTGTCCCCATTCAACAACAATTAACAGCTCGTGCTGGAGAGATCCATCGTGCAAAACGTTATTTAGCCTACTTTCAGGCTTACACCAGCACTTATGCGGAAGTTCAAAGTTTAAAAACGATGTATGAACAAGCATTAACATCTGCTGATATTGTTGGTTTATGTGTGGGGACTCGCCCTGATTGTGTACCTGATACCGTCTTAGAATTACTTGCTGGTTATGTAGAACAAGGCTATGAAATTTGGCTTGAGTTAGGTTTACAAACTGCGAATGATAAAACCCTTAAACGAATTAATCGTGGTCATGATTTTGCTTGTTACGCCGAAATTACTCAACGAGCTCGTGCATTAGGCATTAAAATTTGTACCCATTTAATTGTTGGATTGCCAGGTGACACTAAGGCCGATAATTTAATGACATTACAAAAAGTTGTCGACGTTGGTGTTGATGGAATTAAATTACATCCATTACATATTGTTGAAGGCAGCAAAATGGGACAAGCTTTTAAAGCGGGGCGATTGCAACCGATCAGCATTGAGACTTATACCGATATTGCCAGTGAAATGATTCGATTCACTCCGCCTGATGTTATTTATCACCGTGTTGCGGCAAGTGCGCGCCGACCAACATTATTAGCGCCTATGTGGTGTGAGAATCGATGGTTAGCAATGGTAGAGATTGAACGGATCCTTGATAAACAAGGTGGACAAGGCAGTGGATTAGATAATCCTTTCGTGTATCAATTACCGATATTACATAATAAGGATTAAATGAAGCCTACTTTAAAGTAGGCTTTTTTGTGCGCCATAATAAAACTTTACTGTTTTCGCTTAGGTACTGACTGCGAGAGCGATTATTATTAATAACAATATTCGCCATGGTGGCGAGGTTGTTTTTTATTGGTATTCAGTGATGAAACAAGTCAAAATTTTAGCCCAATTTTATGTCGATCTATTAGTAAAGTTAGGTATTTTTCGTTTTAGCTTATTATTAGCAGCAGCATTAGTTGCATTAGCGTTAGTTGTACAAATTAGCGTAACTCTATTATTGCATGGAACAATGCGTGATGTTGAAATTATACGTTCAGTAACGTTTGGTTTATTTATCACGCCATGGGCGGTGTATTTTTTATCCGTGGTGGTTGATCAATTAGAAGATTCACGCCAAAGATTATCTAAATTAGTGACTAAACTTGAACAAATGCGTGCGCGCGATATGGAGCTAAATCAGCAGTTACAAGCAAATATTTCGCAGCTTAATTCTGAAATTGAAGAGCGAGAGAAAGCAGAAGAAGCGCGCGAAGAAGCAATGCAAGATTTAGAAAATGAAGTTTATCAGCGTGAAAATGCACAATTAGCAGTTGCTGAAAAAAGCGCATTATTGAAATCGTTTTTAGATGCTTCGCCAGATCTGATTTACTACCGCAACGAGAAAAATCAGTTTTCTGGTTGTAATCGCGCGATGGCTGAATTGGTTGGTAAGAGCGAAAAAGAATTAGTGGGGTTAACACCATGGGATGTTTATCCTGCAGAAGTTGCTAAACGTATTCTGAAAACTGACCAAGAATTATTTGACGATAATACTGCCATGACGGATGAACAGTGGTTGGATTATCCTAATGGTAGAAAGGCTCTCTTTGAATTGCGTAAAGTGCCACTTTATGATCGAAATGGTAAACGTTTAGGGTTGATGGGCTTTGGACGTGATATTACCGAGCGCAAAAAATATGAAGACGCATTAGAAAAAGCCAGCAGTGATAAAACGGCATTTATTTCGACAATTAGTCATGAATTACGTACGCCGTTAAATGGTATTGTAGGTTTAAGTCGTATGTTATTAGAAACTGAGTTAACCGATGAGCAACGTGGTTATTTACGTACTGTTCATGTTAGCGCGATTACTTTAGGTAATATTTTTAATGATATTATCGATTTAGATAAATCAGATCGTCGTCGTTTAGAGTTGTTACCTCAGCCATTAGATTTCCACGAGTTTATTGAAGATATTGGTAATATTTCACAATTAATGGCTGAGCAAAAAGGATTACGATTTAATTTAGAGTATCTAACTGATCTTCCAAAAAATATTGAAGTTGATAGTACGCGATTACGACAAGTATTGTGGAATTTGATTGGTAATGCGACCAAATTCACTAAACAAGGTGGCGTTGTGTTGTCAGTGAGTAGTGAAGTTTATGATCATGAAGCGAATATTATTTTTGAAGTAGAAGATAGTGGTATTGGTATTCCTAAAACTGAAATTGATAATATCTTTGCAATGTATTATCAGGTCCAACAAGGTGGTGATAATTTACATGCGGTCGGTACTGGTATTGGTTTAGCGGTTTCACAACAATTAGTTCACTTGATGGGAGGGAATATTCGTGTTGATTCTGAAGTCGGCATTGGTAGTACATTTACCGTTAGAATTAAAGTGCCATTAGTTGAAACAGTTGTTGAAGATCATCTTGTGACTGAGGTGCGCCCAGAAATGAGCGGCTTAAGTATTTTTATGGTCGAAGATATTGAGTTGAATATTGTGGTCGCAAAATCATTGCTTGAACGCTTAGGGCATGAGGTTACGGTTGCAATGCGTGGTGATCAAGCATTAGCGATGTTTAAACCAGAAGATTATGATTTAGTATTATTAGATATTCAGTTACCCGATATGACTGGATTTGATATCGCTCAAAAATTACGTGAACAATATCAAGATCTACCAGCATTAGTCGCACTAACGGCTAATGTTGTTAATGATAAAACGGAATACCTTACTAAAGGTATGGATGAAGTACTGAATAAGCCATTAAGTGTTAAAGCTATTACCAGTGTGATTGAAAATCTTGTTTTAAGTTGCAGTGATGAAGTTGAATCGATAACGCTGGATGATGCAGGTAAAGATAATATTACGCATAACGGTATGGTTGATACATTATTAGATTTAGAAATGTTGACTTCATACGTTGATATTGTTGGTACCGAACCGGTATATACCAGTATTGAGATGTTTGAGAAAATGATGCCTGATTATCTTGCTATTCTAGACTCAAATATGACAGCTAAAGATCAAGATGGAATTAAATTTGAAGCACATAAGATCAAAGGTGCTGCGGGATCTATTGGACTGAAACATATTCAGCAAGTAGCACAAAAAGCACAATCACCTGAATTACCTGCGTGGTGGGAAAATATTAATGATTGGGTTGATGAGATAAAATACAGTTATCAAGATGATATAACTGTACTCAAAACATGGCTAAGCCAGCAATAATGAGCAATAAAAAAGGCGACCATTGGTCGCCTTTTTGTTTTACTGTTAGCTGGGAAAAGAGATTACTCTTCGCCTAAATCACCACAAAAGCGGTAACCTTCACCATGAATAGTTGCAATAATTTCTGGAGTATCTGCAACTGATTCAAAATGCTTACGGATGCGACGAATAGTTACATCAACAGTACGATCATGTGGCTTAAGCTCACGACCCGTCATTTTCTTTAGTAAATCAGCGCGTGTTTGAATTTTACCTGGGTTCTCACAGAAGTGCAGCAGAGCACGAAACTCAGAACGCGGTAATTTGAATTGTTCACCACTTGGGCTAACTAAAGAACGGCTATTGATTTCTAATGACCAACCATTGAACTCGTAACGCTCAACCAATTTTTTATCTTCAGTTGGAAGACCTTGGTTCATTGCTCGAGTTAATAGGTTACGCGCACGAATAGTTAATTCACGCGGGTTGAATGGTTTTGTGATGTAATCATCAGCACCAATTTCAAGACCTAAAATTTTATCAACTTCGTTATCACGGCCTGTTAAGAACATTAATGCCATATCACCTTGTTCGCGAAGCTCACGAGCAAGTAGAAGACCATTCTTTCCTGGAAGATTAATATCCATAATAACTAGATGCACAGGGTTTTCAGAAAGCATTTGGTGCATTTCTGCGCCATCATTTGCTTCGAATACAGTATAACCCTCTGCTTCAAAAATACTTTTCAGGGTGTTACGTGTTACGTGCTCGTCTTCTACAATCAGAATGTGAGGGGTTTGCATTTTGGCAGTACCTAATATCAGAAACTAAATCTGGTTAATCACAGAATAGTTAAATTCTATAAAAAAATTCACATATAGGCAAAATGTTCAAATAAACACTTTATTGTTACAACCTATGTGGTACACCATCCTTTCATTCAACATGTCTTAGATGTTGAAATCCCCCATAAAGCTTGGGGTGCTGGCTACAATCTCCCTGATAATGTAACAATTGTATTCACTTAACAGCTCGCTAACAATGTGGAGAGCTTATTTGATGTCGATTATTTATATATTTGTTGATTTATATCAAACAGCGAAAAAAGCAGTTGTTATATTCAAAGTTTAGTTAACTTTTATATCTAAGTAGATAAAAAGTGTCATGCTAGTAATCATAAGATACAAAATCTAATACCATTGACTAATATTTAAACTTAACGATAATAAAAAACACAACATATAGTTCATCTTTCTCTAAATATTGTAACAGTATCAGTTAGGGTTGGCACTCATTATGGGTGCGAGATATCAGTAAAAAAGATCTCATAAATTAACCTGATTACCACTATTTAACAGCCACTGTTAAATTATCTCCTATACTTTAAGATATTGAAGTATAGGAGTGACGTTATGCCTAAGAATTCAATCCAATTTCAGAAAGGCTTTTCTATACCCGAATTTATGCAAATGTATGGGACAGAAATTCAATGTAGAGAGCGTTTATTTAATATTCGATGGAAAAATGGTTACGTTTGCCCTACCTGTGCTTCTAAAAGTTATTGTGAACTTAAATCGCGGTCATTATATCAATGTAATAAGTGTCACCATCAGACATCATTGACGGCAGGTACTTTATTTTCCCATTCAAAATTACCGTTAACTACTTGGTTTTTAGCTATTTATCTCATCACACAAGATAAAAACAGTATTTCAGCATTAGAGCTAAAGCGTAAATTAGGGGTTTCTTATAACGCAGCATGGCGAATAAAACATAAGCTCATGCAAGTGATGAAAGAGCATGATGATAATCGAAAGTTAGGCAATATCGTGCAATTGGATGATGCATATATTGGAGGTAAACAAAAAGGAAAGCGAGGACGTGGTGCCAAAGGTAAAACACCTTTTGTATCAGCGATCTCTTTGAATGAAGAAGGTCATCCTATTTATATGCGGCTAAGTGTTGTTTCTTGTTTTAAAAAACAAGAAATTATAGATTGGGCTAAAAAGCATTTACAAGAAAAAACGTTAGTCATATCAGATGGTTTACCCTGTTTTAATGGTCTGTTAGCAGCAGATATTATTCATGGTTCATTACCAAAAAATGGTAAAGAACTTCACCAATATGAAGCTGCATTTTATTGGGTCGATACCATGATTGGTAACGTTAAAAATTCGATAAAAGGGACATATCACGCAATTAGAGAAAAGCATATTCCTCGTTATCTTGGTGAATTCTGTTTTCGATTTAATTATCGGTTTCGAGTTGAAGATATATTCAATACGCTAATTAAATGTGGTGCAAAATCACCACCGATGCCAGAGAAATTATTAACGCTGGCTGAGTCTCGGTGGTAATCAGGTAAATTAATATAGTCATTATGGTTGAGAAATACGGTCAATTTTGTCTTTTTTTATTTGTTTTATCGTGATGGGAGAAAGCTAATGAAGGATTTATTACCAGACTTATGTGATTACTATGCAGAAGATGTTCGTTTATTACCGCTAACATTACGCGATTATGGTTGTAAAACACCTTTTTGGGGACAAATAGTGACACTACGCTGTTTTGAAGATAATAGCTTAGTGCGTAATCTATTATCAATTGATGGTGGTGGTAAAGTTCTGTTTATTGATGGCCATGGCAGTTGTCGACGCGCATTATTAGGTGATCAGCTGGCATTATTAGCCATAAATAATAATTGGCAGGGAATTGTTGTTAATGGTGCTATCAGAGATGTTGAGACATTGGCACAATTACCATTAGGCATTAAAGCTCTTGCTGCGTGTCCAATAAAAACGGATAAGCGTCAAATGGGTGACGATAATGTCGTATTAAATATTGCAGATACTCTAATCTACCCAAATGATTATATTTATGCAGATTTAAATGGCATTATTTTGGCAAATAAAGAGCTAGATTTAAATGTATTAAAAACTGAATCCTAATCCTAGCTCAATGATTTTTTCAAGTTCAGCATAATCAACGGTTGCCCGTACATTAACTTTTTGAGATACATCATATTGACTACTCAGTTCTAGTCCTAAGGTCGTTTGGTTATTCACTGTTTCTGAAGTGATAGCACTATTTATACTGATTCGCGGTGATACGCTATATTTCACTCCAGAAGCTAATCCACTAGATGCTGGTTGAGAATCAGTGCTAGTTGTTAAATGAGTGCTAACATACAGTTGGGTATTATCAGTGACTGAGTAAGCATAACCGCTGTCTATTTGCCATATATCAAAACTTTGCTGATGTGATTGCGATGATAAAAACCATCCTGATGTTAGTTTTTTGCCTCCATCATACGTTAAGTTTGTTTCAATCACGGCTGCCGCTGATGCCGTTATTGGCATCATTAAAAAAGTAAGTAATCCCACTATACTTACACAATATTTGATCATACTTATTCCTATCACATCGACATTATTTAAAATGATAGGCCATATAGCGTTCGGTGTAAGTGTTATAAGTGATAAATATTCATCAAGTGGCGTATTACATGATAATAGCCACAATTTAGCCGCAATTTTCCTGTTTATTACAAGCGTTAGTTAAGATCATCTTTGTTAGTATTGTCTTTGTTAATATTAATATGTAGTCGATGACGATTTTGATAGGGAAAAACATCAGGATATAGTTCTTGATTGATATTATTCTGCAAATGCTGCCAATAGCTGGCCTCAAACAGATCTTGATGTAACTCATTAAATAGAGCTCTTACTTTAGGGTTGATCAGTAAAAAGGTACGAAATTCTTCTGGAAAAACATCATTAATTCCAACGCTATACCAAGGTTCAGCAGCCATTTCATCTTCAGGATAACGCGCAGCTGGAATCTTTCTAAAGTTCATTTCACTCATATAAGTAATTTCATCATAGTCATAAAACACCACGCGTTTATGGCGGGTTACGCCGAAGTTCTTAAATAGCATGTCACCTGGAAATATATTAGCGGCGGCTAATTGTTTAATTGCGTTACCATATTCATTTACAGCATGGCGGAGGTCAGCATCATTGGCTGTTTCAATGTAGATATTAAATGGGATCATTCGCCGTTCCATATACAGGTGTTCAATAATGACTTCATTATCGGTAAGGGTCACGATGGAAGGGGCGATAGTAAGTAGCTCTTGAATGAGTTCATCGCTAAATCGATGACGTGGAAAGCTAAAATGACGATATTCTTGTGTATCGGCCATTCTACCAACACGATCATGTTCTTTTACCAGTTGATATTTTTGTTTAACAACTTGCGGACTAATGTCTTTTTGTGGGGCGAATTTATCTTTAATTATTTTAAAAACAAAGTCATAAGACGGTAATGTAAACACGGACATTACCATGCCTTTTATTCCTGGAGCGATAATAAATTGGTCGTCTGAGTGTTCTAAATGATTCAAAAATTGGCGATAAAATTCTGTTTTTCCATGTTTTTGACACCCAATGGCAGTATAGAGTTCGGCTAAATTTTTATTGGGTAACAGTTGGGATAAAAAGCGCACTAACGCTGCGGGTGCTGGGCTGTAAACCATGAAATAAGAACGGGCAAATCCAAAAATAACACTGACATCATTAACGTTACAGATACCCGCATCCAGTAATAATTGACCATTTTGATTGAGTATTGGTAAGACTAAAGGGCGTGATTTCCCATTTGAAAAAGTGAGTTTTCCCACTAAATAAGCGGCTTTATTTCGATAAAAAGGTTCACGAATTTGCTCTAAGGTTAGTTGTGAATCAAGATCGGATCCTAGTTCGGTTTTTAAATGGTTAACAAGCAGTTGAATGTCTCGTTGTTTATCATTCCACTCTAAAGTAAATGGTTGATCATCGAGCATTCTTTCTATCATTGCCGCGATTGTTGTTTGAACACGATAATGACGGGTTAATGTACTAGGATATGTGGGAATTCGGTGCTGTTGTGAGCTGTGAACGAAGATATTATCGCGGTTAATATTACGGTGTTTGAAAATGCGGCAGTAAACAGAATTAAAAAAACTTTCCGCAATATCATAACGTGGATAATCAACGAGTAAATCTTGGTAAGCTAATTTTACCGCGATTAGGCATATCTGATTTGCATATTGACCACCCAACATAATTTGAATTTGGTTAGTCACTAATTCAACGTGATGATCATAAAAACTGATTCGGGTTTTTAATGCTTGATGGATTTTAGCCCACTGTTGGTGCTCAAATCGTTGTTGAGCTTCGGCTGTTACGTCAAGAAAACGGCCGAACATGGCATCAGAGCCTTGTAAAATCGTATGCGCTATCAGTGATTCCATCGCTGCACTCATCAGTCAGTCCTTAATGATGATAATTTTATTCACTATTATTTACTATGCAATGCTCTGTAGCGTACTGCAAATATTATTGTTGTTTTTTTGAGCGTTAAAATACGTGTGCTGAGCCGATAAGACCAGGTAATTATTATGTGATAATTGTAAAAACTTTATTGACTATATATTACGATCCATGTAATCGTAAGGTAACAGCGTATAAAGAGAAATTGCAGTTATGGCAAATATATCCCGTATAACTATCACCACAACCATGATTATTACCATTAACATTACCGGTGTTGGTGCGGGCTGATATACGCAAAATTATAACAAGCCCGCAACTCATAAAAGAGCTGCGGGCTTTTTTTTAAATTTAAATTTATCAATGTTGAGTAATATTTGTTGTCGACAAATAGTTCAGGATGACCACTCAGGAGTAGGGAATGCGAGTATTTAAATTTGGCGGATCGTCACTAGCAGATGCAGAACGATTTTTAAGAGCGGCAGATATTATTGCCAGTAATGCAAAACAAGGCGAAGTTGCAGTGGTGTTGTCAGCACCCGGAAAAGTAACTAATAATTTAGTCGCAGTGATTGAAAGTGCTGTGACTACAGGTAATGCCACTCAACAAATAGTGACCCTAGAGAGTGTATTTAATGAACTATTTACCGGTCTTAAAGTACTTGAGCCGGCTTTTGACCAACAATTATTAGAGGCAAAATTAGCAACAACTATTGAGCAATTACAGCAATATGTACATGGAATCAGATTATTAGGATTATGCCCTGATAATGTGTACGCCAAAGTAATCAGTAAAGGTGAGCGGTTATCGATTGCGACAATGAAGTCGTTATTAGAAGCTAAAGGTCAAGCTGCTAGTTTGATTGACCCGTTACACTATTTACATGCTGATGGTAATTACCTTGAAGCCCATGTCGATATTGAGATTTCAACGCAGAATTTTATTAATAATCCATTGCCGACGGGACATGTTTGTATTATGCCTGGTTTTACTGCGGGTAATTCTCGAGGAGAGTTAGTCACATTAGGACGTAATGGTTCTGACTATTCAGCGGCGGTTTTAGCGGCTTGTTTACGTGCTGATTGTTGTGAAATTTGGACTGATGTTGATGGCGTTTATAGCTGCGATCCACGGCTGGTTCCTGATGCTCGATTATTGAAATCGTTAAGTTATCAAGAAGCGATGGAATTATCTTATTTTGGAGCATCTGTTTTACATCCAAAAACGATAGCACCTATTGCACAATTTCAGATCCCTTGCTTGATTAAAAATAGCTTTAATCCTCAAGGTGCTGGCACCTTAATTGGTCAAGATACTGGCGAAGATAAGCTGGATATCAAAGGGATCACCACCTTAAAAGATCTAACCATGGTCAACGTTTCAGGGCCTGGAATGAAAGGGATGGTTGGTATGGCTGCTAGGGTCTTTGGTGCTATGTCGACCGCAGGTGTATCAGTGGTATTGATCACTCAGTCATCATCTGAATACAGCATTAGTTTCTGTATTGAAACCGCTGATAAAGTTGCAGCTAGAGCAGCATTAATTGCCAGCTTTGAACTTGAATTAAAAGAAGGTTTACTTGAGCCTGTTGAGTTTAGTGATGATTTATCGATTGTGACGTTAGTGGGCGATGGTATGCGAACTTCTCATGGTATTGCATCTCGTTTCTTCACTGCATTGGCTGAGGTAGATGTCAATATTGTAGCAATTGCCCAAGGCTCTTCTGAGCGTGCTATCTCCGCAGTTATTCCACAAAACAAAGTTTCTGAGGCGGTTAAAGCCTGTCATGAAAACTTATTTAATAGCCAGCATACGTTAGATGTATTTGTGGTGGGTGTTGGGGGCGTTGGTGGCGAGCTGATCGACCAAATTCACCGTCAGCAACAAAAACTCGCTCAAAAAGGGATTGTGATTCGTGTCTGTGGTATGGCTAACAGTAAAGGCTTATTACTTGAAAGTAATGGCTTTATGCTTGATAGCTGGCGTGATCTGATGGGAGCGGTGAATGAACCACTTCAGTTACAGCGTATGGTTGAATTAGTCCGCCATAACCATATTATTAATCCGGTTATTATTGATTGTACGTCTGATCAAACCATTGCAGAGCAATACGCTGATTACTTAGCGGCAGGTTTTCACGTTATTACACCCAATAAAAAAGCCAATACAGCCAGCATGGCGTACTACCAACAGTTGCGTCAAGCTGCGCGAGTCGGTCATCGTAAATTTATGTATGACACTACCGTTGGTGCTGGTTTACCCGTTATTGAAAACTTACAAAACTTACTGGCCGCGGGTGATGAATTAGTACGTTTCTCCGGTATTTTATCTGGCTCTCTGTCTTATATTTTTGGCAAGTTAGATGATGGTATGAGTTTTAGTGAAGCAACGACTGTTGCGCGTAATAATGGCTTTACTGAGCCAGATGCACGTGATGATCTTTCGGGTATGGATGTTGCCCGTAAGTTGTTGATTTTAGCCCGTGAAGCAGGGTTAGAATTAGAACTTGAAGATGTTGTGGTTGAGCAAGCATTACCACCGGGTTTTGATGCATCAGGATCTGTTGATGAATTTATGGCACGGTTACCACAAGCTGATGCTTATTTTGCTGAATTAGCAGCAGAAGCAGCAAAAGAAGATAAAGTATTACGTTATGTCGGTGAGATTGATAACGGTAATTGTAATGTTAAAATTGTTGCGGTTAACCCAGATGATCCAATGTTTAAAATTAAAGATGGTGAAAATGCACTGGCGTTTTATAGCCGCTATTACCAACCAATTCCACTAGTGTTACGTGGTTATGGCGCAGGTACTGAAGTGACTGCAGCTGGTGTATTTGCTGATTTAATGCGTACATTAGGTTGGAAGCGAGGTATCTAACATGAGTGTTGTTGTTTATGCTCCAGCATCGATTGGTAACGTAAGTGTTGGTTTTGATGTTTTAGGTGCTGCTGTTTCTCCTATTGATGGCTCTCTGTTAGGTGATCGAGTCGAGGTTACTGCTGGCACGGCAGCATTTAGTTTGCAGTGTGTCGGTGCTTTTGTTGATAAATTACCGCCGCAGGCAGAAGACAATATTGTTTATCGTTGCTGGCAAGTATTTGCGCGTGAACTTGATCATAAAGGGATCACTTTATTACCTGTTGCGGTCACACTAGAAAAGAACATGCCTATTGGTTCTGGTTTAGGTTCAAGTGCTTGCTCTATTGTGGCGGCCCTTGATGCTTTAAATCAATACCATCAACAACCGTTAACCCGTAATGAATTACTGACCTTAATGGGAGAAATGGAAGGCGAGGTTTCTGGCAGTGTGCATTACGATAATGTTGCTCCTTGTTTCTTGGGTGGTTTGCAATTTATGGTCCAAGAAATGGGGATTATTAGCCAAGAGATACCTTGTTTTGATAATTGGTATTGGGTTATGGCATATCCGGGAATTAAAGTGCCGACTGCAGAAGCTCGGGCAATTTTACCTGCACAATATCGGCGTCAGGATATTATTGCACACGGACGTTATCTGGGCGGATTTATCCATGCTTGTTATTCTCAGCAACCGCTGCTCGCCGCTAAAATGATCCATGATGTTGTGGCTGAGCCTTACCGTGAAAAATTATTACCTAACTTTAATCAAGCTCGAAAATATGCTTTAGAAGCGGGTGCGATTGCGAGTGGTATTTCGGGATCTGGACCGACGATGTTTAGTGTTTGTACTAATCTTGAAGTCGCACAGCGGTTAGCAAAATGGCTAGCCGATAATTATGTTCAAAATGATCAAGGATTTGTGCATGTTTGTCAGCTCGATAAACAAGGCGCAAAAGTTACAGGGAGTGAGCTATAACCATGAAGTTGTATAATCTTAAAGATCACCAACAGCAGGTATCATTTGGTCAGGCAGTACGCCAAGGTTTAGGTCGTCAACAAGGCTTGTTTTTTCCGGCACAATTACCACAATTAGGTGATATTGATACCTTACTTGCGATGGATTTTGTTAGCCGTAGTAGTAAGATTTTATCAGCCTTTATTGGCGATGAATTAAGTAGTGAAACTGTTACCCAAATGGTCGATAGTGCCTTTCAATTTCCCGCACCGCTGAGGCAAGTTAAATCAAATGTGTATGCATTAGAACTGTTTCATGGTCCGACATTAGCGTTTAAAGATTTTGGTGGCCGTTTTATGGCGCAATCTTTAGCGGCAGTAACCGATAGTGACGGTAAGATTACGATTCTAACAGCAACGTCGGGGGATACCGGTGCGGCAGTCGCTCATGCTTTTTATGGTATGGATAATATCCAAGTGGTGATTTTGTATCCCAAAGGAAAAATTAGTCCATTGCAAGAAAAGCTATTTTGTACACTTGGAAAAAATATTACTACCGTGGCGGTTAATGGTACTTTTGATGATTGTCAGGCGCTTGTTAAACAAGCCTTTGATGATGCAGAATTACGTGATGATATTGGTCTAAATTCAGCTAACTCAATTAATATCAGTCGCTTAATGGCACAAATTTGTTATTACTTTGAAGCTGTTTCTCAGTTATCAAAAGCTGAACGCGAGCAATTAGTCATTTCAGTGCCAAGTGGTAATTTCGGTAATTTGACGGCGGGTTTATTAGCTAAATCATTAGGTTTACCAGTTAAACGCTTTATTGCTGCAACCAATGTTAATGATACTGTTCCACGTTATTTACACACTGGAGAGTGGACGCCAAAGACAACTGTCGCCACTATTTCTAACGCGATGGATGTGAGCCAACCAAATAACTGGCCTCGGATTGAAGAGTTATGTCAGCTTAAAGGGTGGGGGCTAGATGAGTTAGGTTATGGTGCTGTGGATGATAAGCAAACAGCGATTACGTTAAAGCAGATGTATGCTGATGGTTATTTATGTGAGCCTCATGGCGCGATTGCTTATAACGTGCTTGAGCAACAACTAGCAGAAAATGAAACTGGATTATTTTTATGTACCGCACATCCGGCGAAATTTAAAGATGTGGTTGATACTATTTTAGCGACTGATATCGAGTTACCAGCACCGCTTGAGAAGCATAATGCACTACCGTTGTTATCATTGGATGCTGATAATAATTTTGCGACTATTAAGTCAATTTTATATTCGGTTCAACCTACGTTATAAGATAAAAACAGTAAAATTATGATATAAAAAAGGAGCCTTAAGGCTCCTTTTTTTATTACAGCATCTTGCTCAAATCAAGACTCTTACACTATGCCCAAAAATTATAGGCTGTTAGTGAAAGTACGAGCGATAACGTCTTGCTGTTGTTCAGTTGTTAGAGAGTTAAAACGTACAGCATAACCTGATACACGGATTGTTAGCTGTGGGTATTTCTCTGGGTGTGCAGCAGCATCTAGTAGTGTTTCACGCTTAAGAACGTTAACGTTTAGGTGTTGACCACCTTCGATTTTAGCTGGTGCTTCGATAGCTAGTTCACGGTACTCAATGTCACCAAGATCTGCTTGTGCGATAATTTGGTCAGCATCGTAGCTGCCAGGTGCACAAACACAACGCGCTTCATTAGACTCGCTATCTAGGATCCAGATTGAGTTTAGTAGATCATCGTTTGCTGCTTTAGTAATTTGAATACCAGTAATCATAACTTTTCTCCGAAAAAATTGTTGTTAATTTATTCATTTTTATATTGAGCTACTTATTATATATCTTTTAACGCGAATTCAGGTATTGATGTAGATCAAATTACTACAAAAAACCTTAAATATAATAAGGCTGTTTTATTGAGCTAAGTCAATCTAACTGCATTTTGCTGACTAATCAACTAAAATTATTAAATTTAAAAAATAAGTTGAATGTTATTTTGTTGTAAAATAACAACATTAAATGACGCAGTTATGATTATTTGGTGAGTCATTTATCATTTTTTATGGGTTTTTATGTTAAATGACGATGACGCTATTGATGCTGCTAATCGGTTATTTAACTGTTATTTCTGGATATTATTATGAAACTAATTGGTGCACATGTATCAGCTGCGGGGGGAGTATTTAATGCGCCTGTTAACGCTCAGGCAATAAATGCAAATGCATTCGCATTGTTTACAAAAAATCAACGTCAATGGCAGGCTAAACCATTAGAGGCAGAGACGATTAAACTATTTAAGGCTCGTTGCCTACAGCTTGGTTTTGATGCGAGTGCTATTTTACCGCATGACTCTTATCTGATTAATTTAGGGGCTCCTGAAGCGGAAAAATTACAAAAGTCACGTTTAGCTTTTATTGATGAAATGCAGCGTTGTCAGCAACTAGGATTACATTTACTGAATTTTCATCCTGGCAGTCATTTGAAAAAGATATCAGAAACAGCGTGTCTAACATTGATTGCAGAATCAATAAATCTAGCCCATCAGCAAGTTGATGATGTGGTGGCGGTGATTGAAAATACTGCAGGGCAAGGATCTAACTTAGGGTGGCGTTTTGAGCATTTGGCTGAAATTATTGATCAAGTAGACGATAAATCACGAGTAGGAGTGTGTATTGATACTTGCCATACTTTTGCTGCGGGTTATGACTTACGGACGATGGAAGCAACAGAGGCCACTTTCGCTGAATTTGATCAGGTGGTTGGAATGTCGTACTTACGAGCAATGCACTTAAATGATTCAAAAGGTGATTTAGGCAGCCATTTAGATCGTCATCATAGTTTAGGTGAAGGGATGATTGGCTGGGATTGTTTTCAGTTCTTAATGCAAGATCATCGATTTAATAATATGCCATTGATATTGGAGACGATTAATTCTGATATTTGGCACCATGAAATTGCGACTTTACGTCGTTTTGAACAAGAGAGTTAACTTATGACGGCAAGCTGGCAAACATTTATCGAGCAGCAACAACAATTACCGTATTTTAATAGTATAGATCAATCTGTTACTACTGCTCGTGCGGAAGGTAAAACTGTTTTTCCTCCTCAGGAGGATGTATTTAATGCTTTTTTTAGTACACCATTAATGGAGACGAAAGTGGTGATTTTAGGCCAAGATCCTTATCATGGTCCAAATCAGGCTCATGGTTTGAGTTTTTCAGTATTGCCTGGAGTAAAAACACCGCCATCATTGGTTAATATGTATAAAGAATTAGCAACGGATATCAATGGCTTTACTATTCCTGATCATGGTTATTTACAGTCATGGGCAGAGCAAGGGGTATTGTTACTTAATACTGTTTTAACGGTGGAACAAGGCAATGCACATTCTCACGCTAAAATTGGTTGGGAAACGTTTACTGATCGTGCGATTGAATACATTAATGACAATACGGAAGGAGTGATTTTTTTATTGTGGGGCGCACATGCTCAGAAAAAAGGTAAGAAAATCGATTTGGCACGACATCATGTTCTAACGTCGGCTCATCCTTCACCATTGTCTGCTTACCGTGGTTTTTTTGGTTGTAAGCACTTTTCTGAGACGAATAAATTATTAACGACCATGAATAAATCACCAATTAATTGGCAATTATAAGTTATCTTAGAAAATATTGTTTTTAGGAATGAAAAGGCCAGCGGTTATGCTGGCCTTTTTAATAATATAGTTAGAAATCAAAATCATCACTATTAAAACTACCACACATATCCATGTCTTGTAGTTCTCGACGTAGTCTTTGACGGTCTTTCAATGCCTCAATTTCACGCCACTTTCGTTTTTCAGGTTTAGCACGAGAGCGACGAGAAACCGTATCAATTGTCATCATGTCATCAAATGCAAAGCTATCCATAAAGCACCTATTCCTACTTTTCGCTCGGTGTAAGCGATTTGAGTATTTATTACCATAGAATGACGAATAATAAAATTGAACTGTTTCTCATTTGTTACCGATAGATGAATTTTTTGTGTGCTTGATATCACAATTGTTGCGTTGGTGATTAAAAAAGAAACCATTATTAGTGTTAAATAGGTTTTTTATTATTTTTGGCAACGAGATTAAGTTTTAAAAGTTAATTGTATAAATAAGTTTAATTTTTAAAGGATAATAGTCACCCAATATATAAAAGTTATAAGTTTTGTAACTCATTGTAAAATTTAAGACAATTAGATAATTATTATTTTTATAACAACTTGGCACTCTATAGCTAAGCTTTTAGTCTGAATTTTATAAGATTAGAAATAATACCTGTAACGCATTACTGCCAATGTTGGCACCATTTTTTTGCTAATTATTAATCTTGAAGGCGTAAAATGTGACCAGTCAAATTAACTTTATCAATGATTTGCTGTGGGGGTCGATATTGATATATGTGCTGATTGGTATTGGCATTTATTTCACCTATCGTCTTAACTTTATTCAGTTTCGCCACTTTAAACATATGTTTTCCATAATGAAAAATAGCCGTAAGTCAGACTCGTCGGGTATTTCTTCTTTTCAAGCATTGTGCACCAGTTTGGCGGCCAGAGTGGGGTCTGGCAATATGGCGGGCGTGGCTGTTGCTCTAACCTTAGGGGGTCCTGGTGCTATTTTTTGGATGTGGCTGATCGCGATGCTAGGCATGGCGACGGCTTTTGCAGAAAGTGCATTAGCACAGTTATATAAAACCCGTGATGATGATGGTAATTATCGTGGTGGCCCTGCTTATTACATGGAGCGAGGCTTAGATATGCGGTGGATGGGCGTCGTATTTTCTATCTGTCTTATCATTGCATTTGGATTAGTCTTTAATGCTGTGCAAGCCAATTCTATTACTCAAGCTACATATGTCGCTTTTGGGTGGCAACCCCTGTATGTCGGCTTTGGCTTGGTAGTATTAACGGGGATAATTATTTTTGGTGGGCTACGAACCATCGCTCGTACTGCTGAAATTTTAGTACCGACAATGGCATTGTGTTACCTCGGATTAGCATTATTCATTATGCTGAGCAATATAGATCAATTGCCGCATATCTTACTGCTTATTTTTCGAAGTGCGTTTGGATTTGAAGAGGCCGCATCTGGAGCATTGGGCTATACCATTGCTCAAGGGATGATTAATGGTTTAAAACGAGGGTTATTCTCAAATGAAGCTGGTATGGGATCGGCACCAAATGCAGCAGCATCAGCAACGCCTTACCCTCCGCATCCTGCATCACAAGGTTATGTACAGATGTTAGGTGTCTTTATTGATACCATCGTTATTTGTTCGGCAACCGTCGCAATTATTTTGATGTCTGGCGAATATGAACTACACAGTAGTATTACTGGCATTGAATTAACTCAAAAAGCAATTAGCTCACAAGTGGGTGATTGGGGTGGGATTTTTATTGCGGTTGCCATTTTCTTTTTTTCTTTTACGTCATTGGTTGCAAATTATTCTTATGCTGAAACAAATCTTATTTTTTTAAAGCATAACAATAAAATGAGTATGAATATATTTCGAGTCGTCGTGCTGGGTATGGTGATGTTTGGCGCATTAGCTGATTTACCAACGGTATGGGCAATGGCTGATATTTCAATGGCAATGATGGCGATGATTAATTTAGCGGCAATAGTATTACTGTCCGGGACGGTGGTTAAGTTAGCGCAAGATTATAATCAGCAGTTAGCATTAGGAAAGATCCCGATATTTAATCGTCAAGATTATCCTGAATTGCATGCTCAACTTGATGCCGAAATTTGGGAACAATTACCAGTATTATCAAGACCTGATCGAGATCGTTAGCCGTTGTTATGCCTATTAATAAAATAGCCACAATCATGGCAGTTGTGCGTGGTTTTTGTGATTGATGGTGGTAGGCTAAATGTATCAGACTTTAAAGGGAAATGGCTCATGTTAATCGTGATATCACCAGCAAAAACATTAGATTACACTTCGCCGTTAGCAACAACGACTTACACATTACCTGAATTAACCGTGGATTCAGCTGAATTAATTGATGTATGCCGCGAGCTTACACCGATGGATATTGCAAGCTTAATGAAAGTTAGTGATAAAATTGCCGGGTTAAATGCCGCCCGTTTTGCTGAGTGGCAGCCAACGTTTACGGTAGATAATGCACGACAGGCAATTTTGGCATTTAAAGGTGATGTTTATACGGGGTTAGCCGCTGAAACTATGACTGAAGCCCAATTTGCTTATACACAACAACATTTACGAATGCTGTCTGGGTTGTATGGTGTATTACGTCCACTTGATTTGATGCAACCTTACCGTTTAGAAATGGGTACTCGGTTAGTGAACCCTCGCGGCAGTAATTTATATCAATTTTGGGGTGATATTGTTACAGATAAACTCAACGCGGCAGTTGCTGAACAAGGTGATGATATTGTAGTTAATTTGGCCTCTAATGAGTATTTTAAAGCGGTTAAGCCTAAGCAACTTAAAGCTCAATTAATTACTCCAGTTTTTAAAGATTGTAAAAATGGCACCTATAAAGTGATTAGTTTCTATGCTAAAAGAGCCCGTGGAATGATGGCTCGTTATATTTTAGATAATCAATTAACGTCTATCGCTCAATTACAACAATTTGATAGTGCGGGTTATTATTTTGTTGCTGCGGAATCAACATCAACAGAATTAGTGTTTAAGCGCGAACAGCAATAATTCGTATCGTAAACAACCATCATTAATGCTGTTATCGTTTTTTAAGATAAAAAAAGGCCAACGTCGTAGCGTTGGCCTTATTATTTTATCTATCTTGTAAAAGAGAAATTACGACTTAGCTTGGCTCTTTTTAGCCGCTTGTTTGATTTTCTTTTTCGCTTTCGCTTCTTTTACTTTCTTATTAACTTTTTTCTTTTTCTTGGCGGTATTTGCTTTCTTTGTCTGTGGACGCAGACCATGAATAAAGCGCTCTTGCACTTCTTCTTTCATGTAACGGCTAATACGTTCGATCATGCCTTGGTCATGCGCTTCAACCAATGCAATAGCGGTACCTTTTTTGCCTGCACGAGCAGTACGACCAATACGGTGCACATATACTTCAGCAGTACGTGGCAGGTCAAAGTTAATAACATGGCTTACGTCAGGTAAATCAATACCACGCGCAGCAACGTCGGTCGCAATCAGTACGTTTACTACGCCATCACGGAAACGAGTGATCATGTTAGTACGTGCCGCTTGTGCCATCTCACCTTGAATCCAGTTACAAGGAATGCCCATTGCGTCTAATTGACTGCGAAGGATACCTAGGCGCTCACGTGTTTTTACAAAGATGATTGTACGTTCAGCTTGATCTTTAATGATGTTTTCTAATAGAGCAAGCTTGTGCTCCATACTATCGCAACGAAGATACATCTGTTGGATCTTCTTACGCTCACGACGAGAAGGATCGGCGTTAACTTCAAGCGGTTCATTTAAAATTGTTTCTGAGAACTCACGTACGCCTTTACCTTCTAAGGTTGCAGAGAATAATAAGCTCTGACGACGCCAGCGGCACTCATGGTTGATGCGCTCAACAATTTTACCAAAGCCCATATCTAACATACGGTCAGCTTCATCAAGGATCAGACATTCAATTGCGCGGCAATCAAATTTCTCAGACTCAATGTATTCCATTAAGCGGCCAGGTGTTGCAACGACGATATCTTGCGTTTTACCCAGTAGCTCAGCATGCTCATCGTAAGAAATACCACCAGTAATAGTGAATACTTTTAAGTTAGTGTATTTAGACAGTGCTTTTGCATGTTCAGCAACTTGAATCGCTAACTCACGGGTTGGCGTTAAGATTAATACACGTGCAGGCCCCGGCTTTTTGCGTGGAAAATCCTGCAAATGCTGAATCATTGGAAGCAGAAACGCAGCTGTTTTTCCGGTCCCTGTTGGTGCAGAAGCCATGACATCTTTACCGTCAAGGGCATGAGGGATAGCCTGCGCTTGAACTACGGTTGGGCGGCTATAGCCGATCTCGTCAATCGCTCGTAATAGCTCGCTATCTAACTCTAATTCGGAAAAGTCTTTCACCAGTTATCTCTCCCAAGACAAATGCTAAATATGTTCTCGTCACTGTGCTTATGCAGTGTAACCAGAACATGGGTATTTATATTAAGGGGCGGCATTATAGCCACTCTTGGCGTAAGTAACACCGATTAAAACATAAAAACTTCAGTTAATGATCAATATTCGTTATTGCTTGATTATATTTTATACGGTGACAGATTACATTTTTAAATAAAAATCTTTAGTAAGTGCAATAAAATCAGACGAATAAGTGTTGTTGGTATGAATACAAAGCTGTTGTTGCTGAGTAAGAGAACATTTTTTAGTTAATTCGATTAATATTCTCATTATCGGTTTTTTCTCAGTGGTACGAACGTCACATCGGCGCTGGCAGTATAATCCGTAAGCGTGTGCTTGAGTGATTAATTGTTGGCCTTCATAAGTAGGTAAAATTATGTTGGCACTTCCATTGAGGGTTAATAAATGACTGATCGTTGCAAGTAATTGTTGATGAGTAAAGCTATCAGTGTGGCGCGCTGTTGCACGATGTTGCTGTTGTGCTTGCTGACCAGCATTAAAATAGGGAGGGTTACAAATAATATTATCAATAGAGGCTGGTGTAATATGCTGACACCAATGAGTAATATCATTTTCAATACATTGTAATCGTGATTGCCAAGGCGATGCTGCAAAGTTTGCTGTTGCTGCTATCACTGCGGTTGGATCTAATTCAATTGCTGTGATTGTTGTTACAGATGTGCGTTGGGCTGCCATTAATGCTAACAATCCACTGCCAGTCCCAATATCAACAATATGCCCTTGTCGCGGAAGGCTAGCCCATGAGCCTAATAATACACCATCGGTACTGATTGGCATGCCGCAGCCATGATCATTGATGGTAAATTGTTTAAAACTAAAACTGCGACTCATTATTATTACCCTTAATTTTTAAAATAGGTCGTGGGTTGATAAAATACACAAAAGCATATAACCGCATATTATATGACCAAGCCATGTAAGTGATGATTGTTTTATTAATCTTCTGTTTTTATCTGTGTGGTGTGGTGTTATATCTTTTTTGTAAGTATGGTTTTTTTTGTTTTGATTGGTTTTTTGTTTTGTTTTGATGTTTCTGTGTGGTTATTAATTCTGGTTTTTTATGTTTAAAGCTGGATTATATGGTGTTTTTAGCTACTCTATTGCTAAGGTTAGTCTTTTTAGTCATTATGCTGTAAGGCACGTAATTAATAGCAACATATAACACGTGCTACTTATTATAAAAAATGCAGACACAATATATAACCCATTAATGAGTGGAAGGTGCAGTTTGAAAAAAACGCTCAAAATAACAGATATTATCGCGCTTGGTTTTATGACCTTTGCGTTCTTTCTTGGTGCTGGCAACATTATTTTTCCACCGTTAGCTGGACAGCTGGCTGGTGATAATATGCTACCTGCAATGTCCGGCTTTTTAGTGACAGCTGTAGGTTTACCTTTAATCGGTATTATCGCAGTAGCAATTGCAGGTGGTGGCTGGAAAGGGTTAACCCGTGATTTACCCTCAAAAGTAGCAACCTTAATGGCAGTGTTGATTTTTATCATTATTGGTCCTGCGTTTGCTGCTCCTCGTACAGGTCTTGTTGCTTATGAGATGGCAGTAAAACCTTTTATCACTGATGCTAGCCAAACCAGCTTAACTATTTTTTCTATTCTCTTTTTTGCTGTGGCACTGTTTTTCGCTTGGTCTCGCGGTAAATTGATCGACATGATTGGTAAGTTTTTAACACCAGCTTTATTTGTAGTATTAACAGTATTAGCGATTGCGGTTTTTGTTAACCCACAAGGAACAATTGTTGCCGCTCAAGGTGATTATGTCACTCAAGCGTTTACTACCGGTTTCCTTGAAGGTTATAACACCATGGATACTTTTGCCGCATTGATGTTTGGTATGCTGATTGTCGATGTGATCCGTAGTAAAGGTGTAACGGATGATAAGACAACGTGTACTTATCTTATCTATGCCGGTTTAATTGCAGCAGCAGGTTTAGCGTTTGTTTACGTATCGTTATTTTATCTTGGTGCAACTAGCTCAAGTATCGCTGCGGGTGTTGGTAATGGTGGCACGATATTAACAACGTATGTCATGGCTTTATTTGGCTCAACGGGTCAAATTATTTTATCTGCGATTGTATTACTTGCTTGTTTAACTACGGCAATTGGTTTAATCAGCGCATGTGCCGATTATTTCAGTACGCTAACGCCGATGTCTTATAAAAAATGGGCGGTGTTATTAGCGGTAGTGTGTGCGGTAGTGGCAAATGTTGGTCTGAATATGCTAATTACGTTATCAGTACCAGTATTATTTGCACTATACCCAGTTGCTATTGCGTTGGTTGCATTAACTTTGATTCGTAAATGGCTACCTAATCCACGTTTAGCATATCGTGTAGTATTGTTAGTTTCGTTTATCTTTAGCATGATTGATGTTGCTAAGTATCTTAAATTTGATATGTCATTATTTAGTTCATTACCTTTATTTAATTATGGTATGGCATGGGTTTTACCAACGTTGATCGCATTAATTGTGACGCGTTTTATTGGTGGGAAACAGCCGAAAGATGATGATAAACATACTGTTATCATCTAATCTAATTGTGATATAAAGAAGGAAAAGGGATGCAATTGCATCCCTTTTTTATAACGCTGATTTTTATAGAACAAGAATTATAAAAGTTGAGCATATTCAAGCATGATTTGTTCACACCATTTCTCAATGCGAGCATCGCTTAATTCATATTGACTATCTTCATCTAACGCAAGGCCAACAAACAATGAGTTATCAGCGGTTAGTGCTTTTGAAGCCTGAAATTGATAGCTGTCATCATTTGGCCAATAACCAATAAATTGTACGCCTGTTGGACTAAGTTGATCATGTAACATGCCCATCGCATCTAAAAACCATTCGGTATAGCCTTCTTGATCCCCTAAACCAAATAGTGCCACTGTTTTTTGTTGTAATTGTAAGCCATCAAGTTGTTGCCACACCGCTTCCCAATCTTCTTGAATTTCACCAAAATCCCAGGTTGAAATACCTAAAATCAGCATATCGTACTGGTTCATTGTTGCTAATGGCGTGTGTTTAATATTGTGTAATTCAACGATATCAGCGCCGAGACATTCACGAATTTTTTCTGCGGCCATTTCGGTATAGCAGGTGGTTGAGCCATAAAACAAACCAATTTTCATGCTGTGTATCCTATGTTTTTATTTTTAACCAAAGTGTACTCGGTATTGATCGCAGAGCTCAAGGTTTGCATGGTCTGGTAAGGCATAACATTAGGCTGAATAAATGGATAACGAGGTTACTTTTAAGATTAAATATCCTATCATGCGCTGAATACTGTGTTTTTATCCATGTATTTAAACCGTTTTATGACACAGCTTATGATGAGGTAAAAATGGTAACCGATGATGTTATTATTGAACGCTTTCTTGATGCGATGTGGATGGAGCGAGGATTATCAGACAATACTCTCGCCTCTTACCGTAATGATTTGAAAAAATTACAGCAATGGATGCAGCAACAAGCGATTACAGTTTCTCAAGCCTCTATTGATGATTTACAACGCTATCAACTATGGTTGTTTGATCAAAACTATAAACAGACGTCAAGGGCGCGAATGGTGTCGGCAATTCGACGTTTATTTCAATATTTATACCGTGAAAAAGTACGGATTGATGATCCTAGTGCAATGCTAGTAACCCCTAAATTACCCAAGCGGTTGCCCAAAGATCTGAGCGAAGCGCAAGTTGATGCTTTATTAGAAGCACCAGATGTGAATGATCCACTTGAATTGCGTGACAAGGCAATGTTGGAATTATTGTATGCCACGGGACTTCGTGTAACCGAATTAGTCACATTAACCATGGATAAAGTCAGCTTACGCCAAGGTGTAGTTAGAGTAACAGGTAAAGGTGATAAAGAACGCTTAGTACCAATGGGTGAAAATGCTGTTGATTGGATTGAGCAGTTTATTGACAGTGGGCGCCCAGTATTATTAGGCGAGAAAAGCTCAGATGTACTGTTTCCAAGCAGACGTGCAAGGCAAATGACGCGCCAGACATTTTGGCATCGTATTAAACATTATGCGGTATTAGCGGGGATTGATGCTGATACATTATCTCCCCATGTTATGCGTCATGCTTTTGCGACACATTTACTTAATTATGGTGCTGATTTACGGGTGGTACAAATGTTGCTTGGTCATAGTGATCTTTCAACAACGCAAATATATACTCATGTTGCGACTGAAAGATTGAAACAATTGCACCAAAGCCATCATCCTCGTGCATAATTATGAGAGGTTGTTAGCTAAAACTAGCGATAATATTTGTATTTAGGAATACTTCATTTATGCTGCGCTCATAAAAATAATAGCGTAATTGAAACTATATAGTCTAAATCACGGTCTGTTTTATACCGAGATTGTCATCATTTTAAAAGGGATAACAAGATGCATTTTATTCGTCGCACTGTGCTAGCCACGACCATTGCACTGACTGCTTTTTCTGCAGTAGCAAAGCCTGATGTAACGGCTATTACTAAGCAACTATCAACTATTGGTTTAACACCAAGCTCAATTACAGCTTCGCCAATGGCGGGTGTAAATGAAGTTGTGACTGAACGTGGTGTTGTTTATACCTCTGATGACGGACAATATTTTTTAGCGGGTCATTTATACCAAAATACCGGAGCTGAACCTGTGAATTTAACTGAGCAAAAAATGGCACAGTTAAATAAAGCTAAATTAGCGGGTATGGATAAAGACATGATTGTTTATCCTGCTAAAAATGAAAAATATGTAGTAACAGTATTTACCGATACTAGCTGTGGTTACTGCCGTAAATTGCATAATGAAATGCAAGGTTATAACGATGCTGGCATTACGGTACGTTACCTTGCTTTCCCTCGGGGCGGAGAACGTTCAAGTAACTTTAATCAAATGAGTGCAATTTGGGGCGCTAAAGATCGTGCAAAAGCAATGCATGATGCTAAAAGTGGCACTTTTGATGAATCAAAAATCACGCCACGTCCTGATTTAGTGATGGAACAATACCAATTAGGTGTTGCGATGGGCGTTAACGGTACACCTGCGATAGTACTTGAAGATGGCACTATGATTCCAGGATACCAACCGCCAGCCGCATTGCTACAGTTATTAAAGAGCAAAGCGAAAAGCTAATTACGACTCTTTATGATCATTGGTTATCGTATATAAAAGCCTGATAGTAATATCAGGCTTTTTTGTTCGCAGTGATTTGGTTAAGATGAAAAGATAATCATGCCATTAAAGAAGCCGTTATTATGATAGAAATTAAGCGCCGTCCTGTTGCCGATCCTCAAGGCTTCTCTAGTGCGATCCCTTCCATTTTACAACGTATTTATGCTAGCCGTGGTATCACTCATGATGCTGAACTTGAACGCGGTGCAAAAGGATTGCTTAATTATAATCAGCTTTATGGTATGGCTGATGCCGTAGCGTTATTAGTGACTGCGCTCGCTAATAATACGCGAATTATTATTGTGGGTGATTTTGATGCCGATGGTGCCACCAGTTCCGCATTATCTGTGCTGGCATTGAAAATGTTGGGTTGCCATAACGTTGATTACCTCGTGCCAAATCGATTTGATGATGGTTATGGACTAAGCCCTGAAGTAGCACAACAAGCGATTGCTCGTGGTGCAGAGCTTATCATGACGGTGGATAACGGTGTTTCTTCGATTAGCGGTGTTGCAGCGGCAAAAGCACAAGGGGTACAAGTACTTGTTACTGATCATCACCTGCCAGGCGATTGTTTACCTGCCGCTGATGCAATGGTAAACCCTAATCTTAATCAATGTGGTTTTCCATCAAAAGCATTATGCGGTGTTGGTGTTGCATTCTATTTAATGTTGGCGCTGCGAGCAGAGTTACGTAATAACGGCTGGTTTGAACAACAAGCACTGGCTGTGCCTAATTTAGCTGAATTACTTGATTTAGTGGCGCTGGGTACAGTTGCAGATGTGGTGGCCTTAGATGGTAATAACCGCATTCTTGTTCATCAAGGATTACAACGTATTCGTGCGGGAAAATGTCGTCCGGGTATTCAAGCATTAATTGAAGTGGCTAATCGTGATCCCGCCCGTTTAGTAGCAAGTGATCTTGGTTTTGCTTTAGGACCACGGATCAATGCGGCTGGGCGACTAGACGATATGTCATTTGGGGTTGAATTGCTCTTGTGTGACAATATTCAAGCCGCCCGTCGTATGGCATCAGAACTTGATGCACTCAATCAGACTCGCAAAGAAATCGAACAAGGAATGAAAGAAGAAGGGCTCGCTATTTGTGAACGGTTACAGTTTAACCACCAAAATATGCCTTATGGCTTAGTGCTGTTTCAACGTGATTGGCACCAAGGGGTGATTGGTATTTTAGCTTCACGAATCAAAGATAAATACCATCGTCCAGTGATTGCTTTTGCTGATGCGGGCAATGGCGAAATTAAAGGATCTTGTCGTTCTATTGCTGGTTTACATATGCGTGATGTATTGGATGTGGTTGATACACAACATCCAGGAATGATTTTAAAATTTGGTGGCCATGCGATGGCTGCTGGACTAACGATTCCTGAGGCCCAACTTGATGCATTTAGTGCGGCATTTGATACTACGGTACGTGAAATTTTAGATGAAGATGCACTGCAAGGTGTATTACTCAGCGATGGTGAATTACAGCCTTCTGAATTGACGCTTGAAATTGCAGAAATATTACGAGCTGGTGGGCCATGGGGACAACAATTTCCCGAACCAACATTTGACGGTAATTTTCGATTATTACACCAAAAGCTGGTGGGAGGTAAACATCTAAAAATGATGGTTGAGCCTTTAGTTGGTGGCTGTGTGATCGATGCAATTGCATTTAATGTTGATCTTAAACGCTGGCCTGATGCTTCTGTGCAACAAATTGAATTGGCATATCGGCTCGATATTAATGAATTTCGCGGTAATCGTAGTGTGCAGTTAATGGTTGAACATTTAGCAGCAAAATAAAGTGAGTGTGCTTTGTAAAGGCTTAAGAGGGGGATCTTGGCGTTGAGCGCCTAGATTGTCACCATATTTGGATTAATTTTCTGATAACCTTTCTCTCCCCCTGTATATTCTATCTACAATTCGATAGAATCTTGCGGTTATATCTATTTCGGTAATGAAGTGTGGCGATGTTCGAAATTAATCCTATAAAAAACCGACTTGAGGATGTGTCAGTACGTACTGATACCCTTAGGGGGTACCTTTGACTATGATGCTAAAAAAGAGCGTCTAGAAGAGGTCAATGCAGAGTTAGAGCAACCAGATGTATGGAGTGAACCTGAACGCGCTCAAGCGTTAGGTAAAGAACGTGCAGCATTGGAAGCAGTAGTGGAAACCATTGACTTATTAGATCAAGGCGTTGAAGACGTTGCAGGTCTACTTGAGTTAGCGGTTGAAGAATACGACCAAGAAACTTTTGATGAAATTGAACCTGAATTAGCAGAACTTGAAGCAAAGTTAGCTAAATTAGAATTTCGTCGTATGTTTGCAGGCGATCACGATAGTTCAGATTGCTATCTTGACTTGCAAGCAGGTTCTGGTGGTACTGAAGCACAAGATTGGACATCAATGATGCTCCGCATGTATTTGCGTTGGGCTGATGCTAAAGGCTTTAAGAGCGAAATCATTGAAATTTCTGATGGCGACGTTGCAGGTCTTAAATCTGTCACAGTACGTATTAGCGGTGAGTATGCTTATGGCTGGTTACGGACTGAAACAGGTGTTCACCGCTTAGTACGTAAATCACCTTTTGACTCCGGCGGCCGTCGTCATACTTCATTCGCATCAGCATTTGTGTATCCAGAAATTGATGACAACATCGTGATTGATATCAATCCTTCTGATTTACGTATTGACGTATACCGTGCATCAGGTGCGGGTGGTCAACACGTCAACACCACTGAATCTGCGGTACGTATTACACACTTACCAACAAACCTTGTTGTACAGTGTCAGAACGATCGCTCTCAGCATAAGAACAAAGATCAAGCAATGAAGCAATTAAAAGCGAAATTGTTTGAATATGAAATGCAGAAGCAAAATGCTGAAAAGCAAGCCAGTGAAGATACTAAATCAGACATTGGTTGGGGTAGTCAAATCCGTTCTTATGTATTGGATGACTCTCGCATAAAAGATTTACGTACTGGGGTGGAAAATCGAAACACCCAAGCAGTATTGGACGGTGATTTAGACCGTTTTATTGAAGCTAGCTTGAAATCAGGTCTTTAACCGAATTTCAGTAAAATTTTAAGGGATACTCCATGACTGACCAAGTACAAGATGAAAATAAACTGATTGCTGAACGTCGTGCTAAATTAGACATGATCCGCAAAGGTTGTAAAGCAAATGGCCACCCAAATGATTTCCGTCGTGATAGTTTAGCGGCAGATCTAGAAGCAAAATACGGTGAGATGACTAAGGAAGAGCTTGAACAAGCCGGTCATGTATTTGCAATTGCTGGTCGTATCATGGCTAAGCGTGGTCCTTTCCTTGCAATTCAAGATGTATCTGGCCGTATTCAGGCTTATGCATCTAAAGATGTTCAGAAAGAACTAAAAGAAAAATATTCTGGTCTAGATATCGGTGACATCATCGGTGTTAAAGGGGCGCTACACAAATCGGGTAAAGGTGATCTTTACATCGAAATGGATAGCTACGAGTTGCTAACTAAAGCACTACGTCCATTACCAGAAAAATTCCATGGTCTAACTGACCAAGAGATGCGTTACCGCCAACGTTATGTTGATCTTATTGTAAATGACGATTCTCGTCGTGCATTTATCATTCGTTCAAAAGTGGTTTCAGCGATTCGTAATTTCATGGTAACAAAAAACTTCATGGAAGTTGAAACGCCAATGATGCACGTGATCCCTGGTGGTGCAACAGCACGTCCATTTGTGACTCATCATAATGCATTAGATATCGACATGTACCTACGTGTTGCGCCTGAGCTTTACCTTAAGCGTCTAGTGGTTGGTGGTTTTGAGCGTGTGTTTGAAATTAACCGTAACTTCCGTAACGAAGGTCTATCTCCACGTCATAACCCTGAATTCACCATGATGGAATTCTACATGGCGTATGCTGATTACCATGATCTAATGGATCTTACTGAAGAAATGCTAAGCAGCGTTGCGATTGATGTGCTAGGTTCTTCAAAAATGCCTTACGGTGAGTTTGAAGTTGAATTTGCTGGCCCTTACGCGCGTATCAGCATGTTAGATGCAATCAAGCAATACAACCCTGATCACGCAGAAATCCAAGCATTAACTTACGAAGGCGTTGCTGATCGTGAGCTAATGGTTAAGATTGCTAAGTCAGTGCATGTTGAAGTTGAAAGCTTCTGGACGTGTGGTCAGCTATTAGAAGAGATCTTTGGTGAAACTGCTGAACCTCAACTAATGCAACCAACATTCATTACTGAATACCCAGCAGACATCTCACCACTTGCTCGTCGTAACGATGAAAATCCATTCATTACTGACCGTTTTGAATTCTTCATTGGTGGTCGTGAAGTGGCAAATGGTTTCTCTGAGCTTAACGATGCTCAAGACCAAGACCAACGCTTTAAAGCACAAGTTAATGCTAAAGATGCAGGTGATGATGAAGCGATGTACTATGATGCAGACTACATTACTGCGCTAGAGCATGGCTTACCACCAACAGCTGGTCAAGGTATCGGTATTGACCGTTTAGTGATGCTATTTACTAATACACATACTATTCGTGACGTTATTTTGTTCCCGGCAATGCGCCCACAACTAAATAATTAATCGAGCGGTTATAAAACAGCCATCGCTAATGCGGTGGCTTTTTTTTGTCTATTTTTTATCAACTAAAAGGAGTCAAAAAAGTGACAAATATTGGCTTTTCAAACCGTAATATAAGTAACATCAATAATTTATATTAGCTAAATCACATTATACTAAACAAGTTGCACTTGTTCGTATATTATTAATAAAGCAGTTGTTAAATGTTATGAGAGCGATAATTGCTTTATTAATGGAGGAGCGAATGACAATCGGGACTGTAAAAAAACCTAAGGCTGTTATTTCTAATAACTTAGTTGTTTTTGGTGGCAGTAATCAAAAGTGGCTACCCGCAATGGAAAGTGCTGGTTGGTTATGTCATCGTTGCTACGATTTACGTACAGCAGAAACATTATTATTAGAAATTGGACCTTGTATTGGTGTTGTTGATCTTAGCCATGATGATTTTAGTATTCATAGCTTCTCCGTAATGGTAAATCGTAATAAACAAGTCCGTTGGATTGCGATTGTACGTGATGAGCAACTTGCTAATGAAGCAATAGGGCAATTTATTGTTAATTTCTGCCTTGATTATTTTTCAATGCCTGTTCCGTCCGAGCGATTATTACAAACCATTGGTCATCAGATTGGTATGCTTAATTTAGAGCGTCAAGTGTGGCCACAACTGGGTAATTTTGGTCAGCAAGGATTGCAAGGTTCAACTGCCGTTATGAAAAAATTACGCGATCAAGTTAAGCGGATTGCATTAAGTGATGTATCGGTAGTTATCAGTGGTGAAATTGGTACCGGTAAAATATTAGTTGCAGATGCTATTTTTCAAGCTTCAGCGCGCGCAAAGCAACCTGTAATACGGGTGAATTGTGAAACCATGACGACAGATTGGATGATTGATACCGAGCATGGGGTGCAATCTGTTTTTGAAGCGGCAAATTATGGTGTGTTAGTACTTGAGGAATTTACGGCATTAACAGATGCTTGCCAGCAATCTTTATATCAAGTGTTGGTTGATGGGAGTTACTGTGGCTCTGATGGTAATGCGATTGCCATCGATATGCGGATTATCTCGGTAACACATCACTCGTTTGATCATCTAGTGGCATTAACCAGTTTACGACGTGAATTATATTTTCGTTTAAATGTTGTTTCAATTACCGTACCACCGTTACGTGAACGCAGTGATGATATTATCTTGTTAGCTGAATTTTTGTTATTAAAATATGCCCGTCAATATAATAGTGTTGCTAAAAATTTATCCGAAAAGGCTCAAGCGATGTTATTACAATATCCATGGCCGGGTAATGTACAAGAGCTTATTTGCCAAATAAAACGAGCGGTATTATTAGCAGAAAATAAATGCATTGAAGCCGATCAGTTAGATATTCCACGCTTGATTGATGATAAGTTAAGCCTCAAAAAAGTACGTGAAGAATCTGAACGAAATGCATTATTGACAGTGTTAGAAAATAATAAAGGCCAGATATCTGCTGCTGCACGTGAATTAGGCGTATCACGGGCAACAATGTACCGTTTATTGAATAAACATGAGCTAATTCCGCCATCTCGTTGTTTTCGTCAAAGCCACGCTTAGTTGATATGAGAAAATTAACTGTAATGGCTTCATTATTAATTATTAAATAAAGTGCTGTTGTAATAGTTGTCCTGTAAATTGTTTTTTTAAGTAGAAGCCACGGGGTAATGTTTTAATGGGTTGACCATTGGCGCCATAAGCTTCAGTGAGTACCTTGCTATTTGCCGCTTTTGGGCGTAATTGCAGTACTTCACCATGACGAGCTGTAATACTTTCTACTTGTCCTAGCACGATCAAATCCATTAATTCTTCCCAGTCTTGTTGTAATTGTGCTTCTTCCTCGACACTTGGACTCCATAATAACGCTGAGCCTACATGACGATCTTCAAGTGGAATATCGCGCTCGCCTTCAACTGGCATCCATAATACGCGTGCTAGTTTTTGTCTAATATGACTGTGCTGCCATTGTAAGCCTTGTACGCCAATTAAAGGAGCAACACAGACAAAAGTCGTTTCTAATGGTCGGCCTTGGTAGCTAATTGGTATTGTTTTAAGTTCAATGCCAAGGTCTATAAAATCAGGAACAGGTTTACTGCCTGCTGTTGCCCCTAAGTGCCATTCTAATAATTGGCCTACCCAACCTTTATCGCGTTTAAGGTTGGGAGGAGGAATAATTCCAGCTATCGCTGCTAATTCACCTAATGTCATGCCCGCTAATTGCTGAGCTCGATAAAGTAATTCAGCTTCCGTTTTTGGAGGAGATTGGGGTGTTTTTGTGATCATAAGATGTCGTGATAGTAAGTTATATCGAGTATTTACCGTTGTGAATATTAGCATATTTGCATGATATCGTATGCAAGGATCGGCGATGATCGTTGGTTGCGGGTCGAGATTTAAATTGATCTTTTTTACTTTGTTAAATGATATTACCTCTTGTAATGATTTAATAGCGATAACGTATCGTTGTTATTTAAGGCTAATATTAAAATAAAAAGATATCCACAGCTTTTTTTTTGAAAATATTTTATATTATTATGACTGGATATGCATACAGTATTAAGTTGAAAAAGTAATCAGTATGAGCGTGAGTTATTCAAAGTGATGACAGTGACATTACTGCTAAAGTCATTATTGGTTGATATTTAACCGATCATTTTTTGGTGATGTGAAATTTGTATTTATTTTAATTTATTATAGTACGGTTTTTATTTTATCTTTATGTTTTAAAATGGGAAAAATGTATTTTTTAATGTTTTTATTATTCATTTGTAAGGCGTTGATTGTTCGTTAAATCTGTTTTTTTTAGGTTTCTACACAAATCTATCCACAGAAAGAGTGAATAAATGTGGGATATGTCTCATTTGATTGTCTTTAAAGTAATCAGAGTGCAAAGTTATCCAGAATGCAGTTTAAATTGGGTGAAACGCATCGATATTGATGAATGTTTGTTTACCGATCACGTCTACTATGAAAAAATCACTATTAATAGATATTTATACTTGAGGTCGTCCAGTGATTGATGGCGATGGATACCGCCCTAATGTTGGGATCGTTATCTGCAATGGCCATGGGCAGGTATTTTGGGCTCGACGATATGGACAACATTCTTGGCAATTTCCGCAAGGTGGCATTGATGAAGGTGAAACGCCTGAGCAGGCTATGTACCGTGAATTGTATGAAGAAGTAGGTTTAACCAAAAAAGATGTCAGGATAATTGCGTCAAGCCGACACTGGTTACGTTATAAATTACCGAAGCGTCTTGTGCGGTGGGATTCAAAACCTGTTTGTATCGGTCAAAAGCAAAAGTGGTTTTTGCTGAGTTTGGAATGCGATGAGTCCAAGGTCAATATGCAGCGTGGTGTAACACCTGAGTTTGATGGTTGGCGCTGGGTAAGTTATTGGTACCCAGTAAGACAAGTCGTCTCTTTTAAACGTGATGTATACCGTCGTGCGTTAAAAGAGTTTGCAGCTGTTGCAATGCCATTTAAAGAATGGAAAGAACGTAAATTTAAACGCATTAAAAATAAGCGCAATTAGCAAGTAGAGGTTATTGGCTCACAGGCACAATTAAAGGCTCGTTATGCTGACACAGCTAAGAGAAATTGTTGACAAGGTTGTCAGCGCCCACACATTGATCGATGCATTAGATCAATTAGTCTCAAATACGACTCAGGTAATGACGACTGACTGTTGTTCAGTATACATTGCCGATCATCAGCGTCAGATTTATACCTTGATGGCAACACAAGGGTTAAATAAGTCACGGCGACGCATTAGTTTACGCTTTGATGAAGGGTTAGTAGGGTTAGTCGGACAACGAGCCGAGCCATTAAATGTTGCTGATGCTCGAGTACATCCCCATTTTAAACACCTTCCAGGGATCGGAGAGGAATCTTTTCGATCCTTTTTTGGTACACCTATTATACATCAGCGCCAAGTCCTTGGTGTTATTGTGGTTCAACAACGCGAGCAACGTGAATTTACCGAAAGTGAAGAATCTTTTTTAGTTACCCTTGCGGCGCAGTTAGCGGGTATTTTAGCCCATGCTAAAGCGCAAGGAATGTGGTTTGAAAAAGGTAATCGACTTCATTTAACCGGTTCTGCGGCGTCCAGTGGGGTCGCGATTGCTAAAGCATGGTGGGATGATACTCAACCCTTACTCGATCATGTTGCACCAGCATCATGTTTAGATATTCATGCAGAGCAAGAACGGTTAACCATTGCAATTGATGCGGCAGCGAAAGAATTTCGTCGCTTACGAAAACGCTTTGATAGTGACTTACAAAAAGAAACTCTCGCGATTTTTGATTTATTTAGTCATTTACTCAATGATCCGTTATTACGGGCTGATCTAAAAACACATATTGATCGCGGCGATCAAGCTGAATGGGCCGTTCGACAAGTGGTTGAAACCTATTCAAATCGATTTGCCAATATGAAAGATCAATATATTAGAGAACGGGCTCGTGATATTTGTGAGCTTGGGCAGCGACTATTATATTTTTTATGTGATAACAAACCAAATGAACAGCAATGGAATGAACCCATTGTCTTGTTAACTCGAGAATTAACTGCTGCGATGATTGCTTCAGTGCCTGCTGGAAAGCTTGCTGCTGTGGTTGCACAAGATGGTGCTGCTAATTCTCATGCCGCTATTTTATCTCGCGCTTTAGGTATTCCTACTATTATGGGCGTCGATTTCACGCCACATACTGTCCATAATAATAGGGTTGTTGTTGATGGCTACCGTGGTGATTTGTTAGTGAATCCTAATCGGTATGTACTGGCTGAATATCGGCGCTTATTGCGTGAAGATGATGAGCTTGAAAAGATCGTTGAATGCGATCAACAGCAACAGGCGATGACCAAAGATCAACAACGGATCATGGTACATATTAATGCTGGATTAAGTGCAGATTCTCATTTTGCGTTAAATAAAGGTATTGATGGCGTTGGTTTATACCGTACTGAAGTACCATTTTTATTGCAACGAAGTTTCCCCTCTGAAGAAGAACAAATTAACCAATATCGCACTATTTTACACACTTATCCTCATCACCCCGTGGTTATGCGAACGCTAGATATTGGCGGTGATAAACCGTTACCTTATTTATCAATAGAAGAAGATAACCCGTTTCTTGGCTGGCGTGGAATTCGATTTACGCTTGATCACCCTGAAATATTTATGATTCAAGTACGAGCAATGCTAAGAGCTAGTATTGGCTTGAATAATATGGATATTTTATTACCCATGATTTCGGGTATTAATGAATTTGATGATGCCAAGGCAATTATTGAACGGGCGTATACTGATGTTGCTCAAACCGCAGCGGCTGCGGGACAGCAATTGTATAAACCGCGAATTGGGATCATGATTGAAGTACCATCAATGTTATATCAACTCCATGCATTAGTCGGGCGGGTTGATTTTATTTCGGTGGGTAGTAATGATTTAACCCAATATTTATTAGCGGTTGATCGTAATAATGCACGAGTAGCTAATGTGTATGATGCATTACATCCTGCCGTTTTACATGCGTTAAAGCATATCGTAGATAGTGCTAAAAAATATCAATTACCGGTGTGTGTATGTGGAGAATTAGCAGGGGATCCTATTGGCGCATTGTTACTAGTGGGGATGGGCTATCGCTCATTGAGTATGAATGCACGTAATGTTGCGAAAATTAAATATATTTTACGGCATATTAATAGCATAGATATGACAGCATTAACGACTCAAGTGCTAAAGGTTGATGTTGCTGATGATGTGCGTCAATTAACGACAGCATTTATTGAACAGCATCAGTTAGGTGGATTTATTCGAGCAGGTAATAAATAATGGCGACCTGTTCGGTTAAGGTTATGGGTAGTTATTATGCATGAAAGCGTAATATGGCTTTTCTCTATGTGCTTAATTTTAGGTGCAGTGGTGGGGTTATTAGCCGGATTATTGGGAATAGGTGGCGGTTTATTGGTCGTACCTGCATTAGTATGGTTGTTACCACAAGCAGGCATTGAACCTGCGATGTTAATGCACATTGCATTAGCGACATCGTTAGCCAGTATTGTAATGACCTCAATGGCTTCTGCGCGCAATCATTTTAGATTGGGAAATGTTGATTTCTCAGTGGTTAAAGTGCTTGCTCCGGGGATCATTATTGGCGGATTAGGTGGCAGCGTGGTGGCAGAATTAGTTCCTGCACAATATTTGCCAAAAGTGTTTGCAGTGATTGTGCTACTGCTTGCTTTACAAATGCTGTTATCGCTACGTGTTACGCATGCTCGACCATTACCAAGTGCACTAGCATCAGCTGCAGGTGGCTGTGTTATCGGCTTATTATCCAGTTTAGCGGGCATTGGTGGCGGCTCATTAACGGTGCCATACCTGAGCTATTTTGGGGTTGAAATGCGTCGCGCTATTGGTTCAGCCTCATTAGTTGGTTTTCTTATTGCCATCTCTGGCATGATTGGTTTTATTTTTGCTGGCGTTGGCAGTGCTGATTTACCGGCTTACAGTGTAGGTTATGTTTATTTACCTGCATTAGTGGGTATTGCTGCTACTTCAATGATTACGACCCGTTATGGCGCGGCATTGGTGACTCGTTTACCAACGGCGACACTTAAAAAAATGTTTTCAATACTGTTATTTATTATCAGTATTAAAATGTTCATGAGTTAAGTGAATTTAATCGAACTATCTTCTGATAGAATTAAGAGTAACGACTTTAGACGCCTGGCTTTTGCTGGGCGTCATTAATTTAACGGGTAGGACAATGAAACAGTACTTAGCGTTGTGTCAGCGAATTGTTGATGATGGTGTGTGGATTGAAAATGAGCGAACAGGCAAGCGTTGCCTAACAGTGATAAATGCTGATTTAACCTATGATGTTGCTAATAATCAGTTTCCGTTAATTACTACCCGTAAAAGTTTTTGGAAAGCGGCTATTGCTGAGTTGTTAGGTTATCTACGTGGTTATGATAATGCGGCGCAATTTCGTGCTATTGGCTGTAATACGTGGAATGCCAATGCTAACGATAATCAAGCATGGCTTAATAATCCGTACCGTAAAGGTGAAGATGATATGGGGCGTGTTTATGGCGTTCAAGGTCGTCGCTGGCAAAAAGCCGATGGAACGGTTATTGATCAATTGAAGAAGATTGTAGATGACTTAACCAAAGGGATTGATGATCGTGGTGAAATTCTCACGTTTTATAATCCAGGTGAGTTTGATATGGGCTGTTTGCGTCCATGTATGCATACTCATACGTTCTCACTATTAGGTGATACTTTGTATCTAACCAGTGCTCAACGTTCTTGTGATGTGCCGCTAGGGCTTAATTTCAACCAAGTACAAGTGTTTACGCTACTGGCGTTAATGGCACAAATTACAGGTAACAAACCGGGTCAGGCTTACCATAAAATTATTAATGCCCATATTTATGAAGATCAATTGCCATTAATGCGTGATGAGCAATTAGCCCGTACGCCATTTGCATCGCCACAATTGATTATCAACCCTAAGATAAAATCATTAGAAGATTTAGAAACATGGGTAACTTTAGATGATTTTGAAGTGGTGGGTTATGAACATCACGCACCAATTCAATACCCATTTTCAGTATAACTATCTAGCTCGATGACCATAACGTATTGATGGTCAATTAGAGATAACAAAAAGCCCCGCACAAGCAATTGTGCGGGGCTTTTTATTTGATGGTACTTTTATTTATCTTAGCGTAGCGATTAAGCAGTAAACGCTAGGATTGAACCTGGGATAGCAATGAATACTAGGCCAAGGTAACCCGCAACAGCGGCTTTGTTCTTCGTTGCTAAATCGCTCAGGAAGAACGCGCACTTAAGTGGAATTTCACGTAAGAACGGTATGCCGTAAATTAACACTGTCGCTAGTACGTTAAAGCATAAGTGCACCAGTGCAATCTGTAGTGCAAACACCGAGTGCTCACCAGATACTGCCGTCGCTGCTAGTAGCGCTGTGATACATGTACCGATGTTTGCGCCAAGGGTAAATGGGTAAACTTCACGCACTGTTAATACACCAGTACCTACTAGTGGCACCATCAAACTTGTTGTTGTTGATGATGATTGTACAAGAACGGTAACTGCCGTACCTGAAGCAATACCGTGTAATGGACCACGACCGATTGCGCTCTTTAGAATATCTCGTGCACGACCAACCATTAGGCCTCGCATTAGGCGACCCATTAATGTGATAGAGACAAAAATTAGTGCAATACCTAGAACGATTAGACCAAAACCACCGTTATGACCAAATACTTCTAGTGGACCTTTTACTAAATCAACCGCTGGTTGCGTTAACGGCTTCATGAAATCCATACCGTTCATGCTCATATCACCTGCTTTTAAGAATGGTGATACTAACCAACCTGATAACTTATCAAGGATGCCAAACATCATTTCCAATGGAAGGAAAATAGAAACGGCTAATAAGTTAAAGAAATCGTGTACAGTCGCACTTGCAAATGCGCGACGGAATTCTTCTTTACAACGTGCATGACCTAAACTAACTAACGTATTTGTTAATGTGGTACCGATGTTAGCACCCATCACCATTGGAATAGCGGTTTCTACAGGTAAACCACCGGCTACAAGACCAACGATAATAGAGGTTACAGTACTTGATGATTGAATAAGTGCTGTGGCAATTAAACCAATCATTAAGCCTGCAACAGGGTGAGAGGCAAACTCAAATAACGTTTTTGCTTGCTCGCCTACAGACCATTTAAAGCCGCCGCTGACCATAGATACAGCAACGAGTAACAAATATAGCATGAACGCTAGGTTGGCCCAGCGGACCCAACGCATAGAGCTGAACTTAGATGCAGCAGTAGTGGCTTGGGTAGTCATAATCATTTCTCCATGACAGGAATATGTCGTTTTGGTGTCATTTTGTTGAAATCTGCGTGAATAGTAGTTTGGTTATATTTCAGAAATATTACACTGAGTGTCATAAATGAATATTTGTTTGGGGTTTGTCAGAGAAATGAGAGAGCAACCGATTAAATTATACAATGTCAGGTTGCATTAATATGCCCTAGTAGATTGTTTCTAATTGGTTTTTAATGGTTTTCAATATTTTTTGTTTTTAGAGTTAAAAATTATAAAAATATGCTTATTAAAAGTAAAATTTTGCGATTTATTTTGTTTTTAGTATAAATATAATGCATCTCTATAAATGAACAGTGCGGATATAGTATTGCAATTACTCTAATTGCTCGGTTTTTCCGAGTATTCATATCTAAACAACCGATTTTTCAATTTGTCAGTTTGACGTTTACACTAAATTTAATTGAGACGACCAAGTATTTAGCTAACCTTATAGTTAGGGTTGCTTGGATCGCGTGAATATAGTTAAAGGAGTAACGGTTAATGACCGATGCTATTCGTAAGTTTCTTAAATTAGAATCAGCTGGCGGTATTATTCTTATTATCGCAGCATTAATTGCAATGGTTATTGCTAACTCACCACTGGCATCTGTATATACAGATACTTTGCATAGCTATATTGCTGGATTATCAGTAGCACATTGGATCAATGATGGTTTAATGGCAATTTTCTTTTTCTTAATTGGATTAGAAGTGAAGCGAGAGCTTATTGAGGGGGCGCTTAATACGAAAGAAAAAGCGATATTCCCAGCGATCGCTGCTGTTGGTGGCATGATTGCACCAGCATTAATTTATACGGCATTTAATTATGGCGATCCAATGGCAGTTAAAGGTTGGGCGATTCCTGCTGCAACCGATATTGCTTTTGCGTTGGGCGTGATGGCCTTGCTAGGTAATCGAGTACCAGTAAGCCTAAAAGTATTCTTATTAGCATTGGCTATTATTGATGATTTAGGCGTGATTGTGATCATCGCTCTGTTTTATAGCTCAGATTTATCAACACTAGCATTAACGGTGGCGTTTATTTCAACGGCGACGCTGGTCATTATGAACCTGAAGAATATCACGAGTATTCCGCTATACTTAATTGTCGGTGCTATTTTATGGTTTAGTGTGCTGCAATCTGGCGTCCATGCAACATTAGCTGGTGTGGTATTAGGTTTCGCAATACCGCTAGCAGGTAAAGATGGTCGTGCTGATACCCATTCACCACTAAAGACGATTGAGCATGCATTACATCCGTATGTTGCTTTCTTAATCTTGCCATTATTTGCATTTGCGAATGCGGGTATTTCATTAACTGGCGTATCTCTTGCAAGTTTATCGTCAATGTTACCTGTTGGTATTGCCGCTGGATTATTTATTGGTAAGCCTGTTGGTATATTTACTGCGTGTTTCATTGCAGTTAAAACGGGAGTTGCAAAGTTACCTGATGGTATTAACTTCAAGCATATTTTCGCCGTATCAGTATTGTGTGGTATCGGTTTTACAATGTCGATTTTCATCTCATCACTCGCGTTTGTTGGTGCAGATGAGAGTTTTGCGACTTACTCACGGCTTGGAATATTATTAGGTTCAACGGTTGCAGCGATTGTTGGTTACATCATGTTAAGTAAAACATTGCCTAAATCCGAGGTGTAATATGAAAACGTGGTTAATTATTATTACGTGTTTATTTTCACTACCAAGTGTTGCTGCTGATTATCAGCAGTGTACGAATGATGATCGTACTGAATTATGCCAAGCATATTTACAAGGTATCAATGACGCTAAAACGACAGCGGTAAAAACCACAACTGTCGTTCAAGAAAGTTCATTTCGTCAACGTGCATTAGAACAACGCGGTGGCGAACGAGTACGTAATTTAGAACGGCTACAGCCCTAATTATCACTCAAAGACGATCTTGATTTGATTTTACTATAAATTATGACGTCAAAGATTGAACAGCCCAGAGGCACAGCGTAAGCTTTGTCGCTGGGTTTTTTTATTTAAAATAGCAGCAATGTCGCACTTAAATTATAACCATCTTTATTATTTTTGGATGGTCTGCAAGCAAGGCTCAGTAACTAAAGCTGCTGATGCATTATTTCTGACACCCCAAACGGTGACAGGACAGATTCGTTCATTAGAAGAGCGACTAAAAGGTAAGTTAACTAAGCGTGTTGGACGTAATATTGAACCAACAGAGCTTGGTCAATTAGTATTTAAATATGCAGATAAGATGTTTGATTTAAGTTATCAAATGCTCGATCGTATAAATTACACGCAACGAGATAATCAATTATTTGAAGTCGGTGTTGCTGATGCGCTGTCTAAACGGTTAGTAAGCCAAGTGCTATTGGAAGGTATTCCTAACGATCAGCGAATCCAATTAAGTTGTTTTGAATCAACTCATGAAATGTTATTAGAGCAGTTATCGCAGCATAAATTAGACATGATTTTATCTGATTGCCCTGTTAGTTCGACGCAAAATCCAGGTTTGTACAGTAAAAAATTGGGTGAGTCGGCAATGAGTTTTTTTTGTACTGATGATTTATCAAATGCAGATTTTCCGGCTTGTATTGAAGATTATAAGCTGTTGGTGCCAAGTAGACGTTCTGCAATGGGACGCAAATTGCATCAATGGTTTGATCAGCAAGGCATTACGCCAAATATTTTAGGGGAATTTGATGATGCGGCGTTGATGAAGGCGTTTGCTTGTTATAACAAGTCGATGTTTATCGCACCGTCTATTTATGCCGATGAGCTAACCAGCAATAGTCATCTTTATGAAGTTAAACGAGTGACAGATATTTGTGATGAGTATTTTGTCATTTTTGCTGAACGAATGATCATGCATCCTGCCGTAAAGCGTATTTGCGCTGCTGATTTTAGTACGTTATTTTAATATTTATTACTTATCAACGCCTTACTGTATAAGGCGTTAATTGTTATTGCGATTATTTCTGAGTCGCGATTTTGTTACATGATCTATCTGTTATTTTTCTTTTTCTTTTTCTTTTTCTTCTTTATCTTTGGCGGAGATTGAAATACCCGCCGTTAAATTATAACGCATCGCATCTTCAAACGACCAATCAACGACTGTTAGGTCTTCGCGTTTCACAAGCGTTGTAATGCCTGCTATTTGATAGCTGAGTGGAAATAGTACTGGAACCCAATCTCCGCTAGGTAATGCGTTTGTCAGCGGCTCAGGCGTGTCATTAGACATAATGAAGCCAACGACATAGGTATTATTTGCTTGATGGACTAATACGGTTTGCTGGCTCTTATTTTTATTGTCGCTGCTCATCAATGAGGCAATATCATTAATACTACTGTAAACCGTTTTAAAAAAAGGAAATCGCATCAATTGTCGAATAACAAAATCATAAAGCCATGCGATAGGACTGACAGAGAAAAGTAGCCCCGCAACAAATAATAAGATCAGAATGAGTAAAAAACCGGCACCTTTGAAGAGTTCAGTGATATGAACAAGGCCAAATAAAAAACTGCCTACTTCATCTAATGACTCAAAAAGTGACCAGAATAACCAAATACTTAATACCAGCGGCAGAACGTTGAACAAGCCGCGTAATAGCGTTTTTTTCATTTTATGCTCGAAGATGTGAAATAAATTCAGCTATAGAATTAACAATATTTTATGTCTAAATGCTAGTTTTATAGGTAATGGTTGATAAAGAGACATAAAAAAACCGACCATAAGGTCGGTTTTTTTTAATCTAAACTCATTAATTAAAATTAAAGAGCTTTGATTTTCGCTGTTAGACGAGCTTTGTGACGTGCAGCTTTGTTCTTATGGATCAGGCCTTTAGTAGCCATGCGATCCATAACAGGTTGCATTTCAGCGAAAGCTTGTGTTGCAGCTTCTTTATTACCAGCTTCAATAGCGATAATTACTTTCTTGAAGAAAGTGCGCATCATAGAACGACGGCTAGCGTTATGCTGACGACGTTTTTCTGAAGTTAGTGCACGTTTCTTAGCAGATTTGATATTTGCCAAGGGTGTAACTCCCAAATCTTGGTATGGTGACAATTTAAGGCCGAGGACTATGCCCTTAATCTTAATCATTGTCAAATGATTCGTGCAAATAACCGCCATACCAATCTAGTTGGCACTTGCGGATTAACACGGTTAATATGGCGACAGATTTTACCAGTATTTCGATTCAGAAGTCACCTTTCTGAACATCTTTTTATGAGGTTTTTTTGTGAGTAAGCGTCTTTTACGCTCTGGAATGGTAGTTAGCGCCATGACTTTGGTGTCTCGTGTGCTAGGTTTAGTGCGCGATGTGGTAGTTGCTAACCTAATGGGAGCAGGGGCTGCGGCCGATGTTTTTTTCTTTGCCAACAAAATTCCTAACTTTTTACGTCGTCTTTTTGCAGAAGGTGCTTTTTCGCAAGCCTTTGTGCCCGTTTTAACTGAATATCATGCCGCTGGTGATGTTGATCGAACTCGATTGTTGATTGCTCGTGCTGCGGGAACGTTAGGGGGTATTGTTACCATAGTGACATTATTGGGTGTTTTAGGCTCAGGTGTCGTCACCGCATTATTTGGTTTCGGTTGGTTTTGGGATTGGACGCAAGGTATTTCCCCAGGCGCGGAAAAATTTGAATTAGCCAGTTTGTTACTTAAAATCACCTTTCCCTATTTGTGGTTTGTGACCTTTGTAGCATTATCTGGCGCTATCTTAAATACGTTGGGCAAGTTTGCGATTTCATCGTTTACGCCAGTATTTCTTAATATTGCTATTATTGGTTGTGCGGTTTTTGTCGCACCACATTTAGCAAAACCTGAAATTGGGTTAGCACTAGGGGTATTTATTGGTGGGTTGGTCCAATTTGGTTTTCAACTGCCTTTTTTATATCGAGAAGGGTATTTAGTTCGTCCACAATGGGGCTGGAATGACCCTGGCGTGACTAAAATACGAAAATTGATGCTACCAGCACTGTTTGGTGTTTCTGTTACTCAAATTAACTTACTGCTTGATACATTGATTGCAAGTTTCTTAATGACTGGCTCAATTAGTTGGTTATATTATTCAGATCGCTTATTAGAATTTCCGCTAGGGTTATTTGGTATTGCGATTGCAACTGTGATCTTACCTGCTCTGTCGCGTAAACATGTTGATAAGTCGCCTCAACAGTTCGCGGACACGATGGATTGGGGAGTTCGAATGGTATTGATTTTGGGTATTCCTGCCATGCTCGGTATGATCACCTTAGCCAAACCAATGTTGATGGTGATGTTCATGCGTGGTGAGTTTGATCTTTATGATGTAAACCAAACCGCTATGTCACTGTGGGTCGTGTCGGCTGGCTTACTTAATTACATGCTAATCAAAATTTTTGCCCCAGGTTATTACGCTCGTCAAGATACCAAAACACCCGTTAAAATTGGTATTATTGCCATGGTTAGCAATATGGTTTTTAACGGTATCTTTGCACCATTCTATGGTTATGTCGGTCTCTCTATTGCGAGTGTATTATCGGCTTTGCTTAATGCAGGGTTGCTATACCGAGGTTTACACAAAGAAAATATTTATCGAGTGAGCCGCCAAACATTATTTTTTGTACTGCGGTTAGTGATTGCCGGTGCAGTGATGGTTGGTGGATTACTATGGTTCAGTCCATCTATTCAACAATGGTTAGCGTTCCACTTGCTTGAGCGTGTTATATGGCTATTTGGCTTGATTTTAGGTGGAAGCAGTATTTATTTATTATGTGCCATTATTTTAGGTATTCGTCCCCGTCATCTGCGTGCAGAGAGCTGATTGAAATCGCTGAGTAGTATATAATTCGCCAGCTTTACGCTAAAAAGTGGTTGTTAGCCATGTAATCATGGTGGATGAATTACCGTAGTTATTAATTTTTTTGGCTGTTATTGGTCATCATATAAACAAAATACCTGATTGTAGGATGAGCAAATAGCCTTATGAGTACTGACATAGTTAAATTACCTATGGAATTAATTCGAGGTATACCCAATATTCAGCCACACCATCATGGTTGTGTGCTGACAATTGGCAATTTTGACGGTGTACATCTTGGCCATCAAACGTTGCTTAAACAAGTCATTGCTAAAGCGCACTCTATGGGGTTAGCCGCTACGGTAATGACGTTTGAACCACAGCCACAAGAGCTTTTTGCGGGAAATAAAGCTCCTGCAAGGTTGACCCGCTTTCGCGAGAAATATGTAGAATTGAAAAAAGTCGGCATTGATCGATTATTGTGTGTTAATTTTAATCATCATTTTGCGTCTATGACTGCTGAATATTTCGTCGAATGCTTGTTGGTAAAGCAATTGGGTGTTAAATTTCTGGTTATTGGTGATGACTTTCGTTTTGGTCAAGAGCGACGTGGCGATTTTGCGATGCTAGTAGCAGCTGGTAAGAAATACGGATTTGAAGTAATCAGTACAACAAGTTTTTGTGTTTCTAAGCAGCGAGTAAGCAGTACTGCAATCCGTCATGCTTTAGCGAATAATGAATTAGATCAAGTAGAACAAATGCTTGGTCGACCATACAGTATTCGTGGGCGAGTCTCACACGGAAGAAAATTAGGCCGCACTATCGGCTTTCCAACAGCTAATATCCCATTAAAACGCCGTATAGCACCTGTTGCAGGAGTTTATGCGGTCGAAGTGTTGGGTATTACCGCCACGCCTATTGCGGGTGTAGCTAATGTTGGCCACCGACCTACAGTACAAGGTGTACGACAACAACTTGAAGTACATTTATTTGATTATCAAGCCGATCTTTACGGTCGTCAACTTGAAGTCGTGTTGCGCCATAAATTGCGTGACGAAAAAAAATTTGAATCATTCGATGCGCTGAAATTACAAATCGAACGAGATGCTCAAACAGCACGGGTGTGGTTGTCTGAGCGTAATAATGTCCAACTTCGCCCAAGTAACGGAATCTAGAATCCATGAGTGACTATAAAGATACCCTGAACCTGCCGGAAACAGGGTTTCCGATGCGAGGCAATCTAGCTCAACGTGAGCCTGCAATGCTTAAGCATTGGTATGATGAAGATCTTTACGGTGAAATTCGTAAAGCTAAGAAAGGTAAAAAATCTTTCGTATTACACGATGGCCCTCCGTACGCTAACGGTGATATTCACATCGGTCACGCGTTAAACAAGATTCTTAAAGATATTATTATTAAGTCAAAGACGCTTTCTGGCTTTGATTCACCGTACATTCCTGGTTGGGACTGTCACGGTCTGCCGATTGAATTAATGGTAGAAAAGAAATTTGGTAAACCTGGCCAAAAATTAACTGCAGCGGAATTCCGCGAAAAATGTCGTGCTTACGCTGCGGGCCAAGTTGAAGGTCAAAAAGAAAGTTTCATGCGTCTAGGTGTACTAGGTGAGTGGGACAAGCCATACCGCACAATGGATTTTGGTACTGAAGCGAATATCATTCGTGCATTAGGCAAAATTGCCGATAAAGATCACCTATTGAAAGGTTTTAAGCCTGTTCACTGGTGTACTGATTGTGGTTCTGCATTGGCTGAAGCTGAAGTTGAATACCAAGACAAAGTATCGCTATCTATCGATGTTAAATTTAAAGCGGTAGATGAAGCGGCAGTATTAGCGAAGTTTGGCTGTGTTGCTGACCAAGGCGAAGGCGACGTGTCGATTGTTATCTGGACAACGACACCATGGACAATGCCTGCTAACCGCGGTGTTGCTGTGAGTGCTGATCTTGAATACGCATTAGTACAAACACCTGTTACCGATGTACACACTCAACCACAACGTTTAATCGTAGCGGCAGAGCTTGTAAAAGAAGTGATGGCGCGTGTTGGCTTTGAAGAGTCAGAAATCCTTGGTTTCTGTAAAGGTGAAGAATTAGAGCTAATGCGCTTTAATCACCCATTCTATAGCTTTGATGTACCTGTAGTACTTGCTGATCACGTAACGACAGAATCAGGTACAGGCTGTGTACATACGGCACCTGGCCATGGTCAAGAAGACTTCGTGGTAGGTCAAAAGTACAACCTTGAAATTGCAAACCCTGTTGGCAGCAATGGTGTTTACTTACCTGATACTGAGATCTTCGCGGGTCAACACGTATTTAAAGCAAACGAAGTGGTTGTAGATGTTTTACGTGAACATGGTTCATTGCTACATTTCTCTAAAATTACTCACAGCTACCCACATTGCTGGCGCCACAAAACGCCAATTATTTTCCGTGCAACGCCACAGTGGTTTATCTCTATGGAGAAAGCTGGTTTACGTGCGAAAGCATTAGCGGAAATCAAGAACGTACAATGGATGCCTGAGTGGGGTCAAAGCCGCATCGAAGGTATGATCGAAGGTCGCCCAGAGTGGTGTATCTCTCGTCAACGTACTTGGGGTGTGCCAATTGCACTCTTTATCCATAAAGAAACCCAAGAGCTTCACCCACAAACATCTGAGTTGATTGAAAAAGTGGCTCAGCTTGTTGAACAAAAGGGTATTCAAGCTTGGTGGGATCTAGAACTGACTGACGTAATGAGTGCAGAAGATGCAGCGATTTACGAAAAAGTGCTTGATACATTAGACGTATGGTTTGACTCTGGTGTAACACATTTCTCAGTGGTTGATAGCCGTCCTGAGTTCAATGGTCACTCAGCAGATCTTTACCTAGAAGGTTCAGATCAACACCGTGGTTGGTTCCAGTCATCATTGATTTCATCAGTAGCGATGAAAGACAAAGCCCCGTACAAGCAAGTGTTAACACATGGCTTCGTGGTTGACGGTCAAGGCCGTAAAATGTCGAAATCAGTGGGTAACGTGGTTGCACCGAAAGATGTCACTAACAAGCTTGGTGCTGATATTCTTCGTCTATGGGTAGCATCTACCGATTACACGGGTGAAGTTGCAGTATCTGACGAGATCCTAAAGCGTTCTGCTGATGCTTACCGTCGTATTCGTAACACTGCACGTTTCTTCCTTGCGAACTTAAATGGCTTCAATCCTGAAACTGATTGTGTACCAGTTGAAGAGATGGTTGCACTTGATCGTTGGGCTGTAGGTCGTGCTATGGCGGCTCAAGAAGAGATCGTTAAAGCATACGAAGACTACAACCTACACACAGTAACTCAGCGTTTAATGCAGTTCTGTTCAGTTGAAATGGGTTCTTTCTACTTAGACGTGATTAAAGACCGTCAGTACACAGCAAAACGTGGTGGTCATGCACAACGTAGTTGTCAAACTGCGCTTTACTACATTGTAGAAGCACTGGTTCGTTGGATGGCACCTATCATGTCATTCACAGCCGATGAAATCTGGAACGAAATGCCAGGTAAACGTGATCAATTTGTGTTTACTGGTGAGTGGTTCGATGGTTTATTTGGTCTTGCTGAGAACGAAGAACTCAACAACGATTTCTGGGCTGAGATTCAACAAGTTCGTGGTGCTGTGAACAAGTTACTTGAAACTGCACGTAGCGAAAAAGTTATTGGTGGTTCACTACAAGCGGAAGTAACGCTTACTGCGAATGCGGATCTTGCTGCGAAGCTGAATAAGCTAGAAGACGAATTACGTTTTGTATTGTTAACATCAAAAGCACAAGTTGTGGTTGCTGATAGCAAGCCTGAAGGCGCACAAGAAACAGATATCGAAGGATTATTTGTAACAGTACGTGCTTCTGAAGCTGCGAAGTGTGAGCGTTGTTGGCACCATGTTGCTGATGTTGGCACGATTGCTGGACACGAAGAAGTGTGTGGTCGTTGTGTAACTAACATCGATGGCGACGGCGAAGAGCGTAAATTTGCCTAATGACTAATTCAGCACCTCAGCAAGCGTTGACGCTTAAACAATCGGGTATTCGCTGGCTATGGTTAGCGATTGTGGTATTTATTATCGATAATGGCACTAAGCTATTGGTAATGGACTCGATGGGCTATGGCTGGCCAAACCGAATTGAGATCACGCCATTTTTTAATTTACTGTATGTACACAATACCGGTGCTGCATTTAGTTTTTTAAGTAGTGCTGGTGGTTGGCAACGATGGTTGTTTGCCGCAATTGCGTTTGGTGTTTGCGGTTTATTGACATTGTGGATGCGTCGTACGCCAGTAACCAATAAAATGGCCAATATTGCGTATGCGCTGATCATTGGTGGTGCATTAGGTAATTTATTTGATCGCCTTTACCATGGTTTTGTGGTCGATTTTCTTGATTTCTATTACGGTAGTTATCATTGGCCTGCATTTAATATTGCCGATTCAGCCATTTGTTTGGGTGCTGTATTGTTAATTCTTGATGGCTTTAAAGCGGATAAGACAGCTAAAGTTCATTAAGTATTAATCTGTTATTAAAATAAAACGCTGCTTGTTCTTACAGGTGGCGTTTTTTTTTATTATTACCTTGGCTGGATTAAAAACCCTAGTGAACGTACGTTGATACCCGTGACACTTTGTTGTTAAATAGTCGTAACCAATAATAGGGAAGAATATATGTCGGCGATCAACAGTAACAGTGAAGTATTAATGCACTTTTCAATTAAATTAGCTGATGGAACTGTAGCTGAATCTACATTTGCTAATGCTAAGCCCGTTATCTTTCGCATGGGAGATGGCAGCCTTACTGCTAATTTTGAAAAATGTTTATTAGGCCTAGTTGTCGGACAGAAAAAGCAATTTGATTTAGCGCCTGAAGATGCTTTTGGTCCTATAAATCCGAATAATATTCACCATGTTGAATTGAGTAAGTTTAGCGTTGATACTCCTGCAGAAGTTGGGCGTATTATCGCTTTTACTGGCCCTGAAGGGCACGATATTCCTGGAATAATTACACAAGTAGTGGGTGATTCAGTCACTGTTGATTTTAATCATCCATTAGCAGGCAAAACAGTTACCTTTGAGGTTGAAGTTGTCTCCATTGAACGTTAAGAGCCATAAATGATGAAAATATTACTCGCAAATCCACGGGGTTTTTGTGCTGGTGTTGATCGTGCAATTAGCATTGTTGAACGCGCATTAGAAATGTATCAGCCGCCTATTTATGTGCGTCATGAAGTGGTTCATAACCGCTTTGTTGTTGAAGGTCTTAAGCAGCGTGGTGCTATTTTTGTCGAAGAGTTAAGCGAAGTACCTGATGATAATATCGTGATCTTTTCAGCTCATGGTGTGTCTCAAGCAGTTAGAAAAGAAGCGAAAGATCGTCAGTTAACAGTATTTGATGCGACTTGCCCATTGGTAACAAAAGTGCATATGGAAGTGGCTCGTGCTAGCCGTAAAGCAATGGAAGTGGTGTTGATTGGTCATGCCGGACATCCAGAAGTTGAAGGTACGATGGGGCAATATGCCAACCATGATGGTGGAATGTATTTGGTTGAGAAACCACAAGATGTTGATGCGTTGGTCGTTAAAGATCCATCAAATTTACATTTTGTTAGCCAAACTACTTTATCTGTTGATGAAACTGCTGATGTTATCGATCGCTTACGTCAATTGTTTCCTGAGATTCAAGGACCACGTAAAGATGATATCTGTTATGCAACCCAAAACCGTCAAGATGCCGTACGTGAAATGGCTGCAATGGTTGATGTAATGATTGTTGTTGGTTCTAAAAACTCATCAAATTCTAATCGATTGAGTGAGCTTGCAATTAAATTAGGGACTCCTAGCTATCTAACCGATAGTGCTGAAGATATTGATCCGCAGTGGTTTGAAGGTAAAAACCTCGTTGGTGTCACTGCCGGAGCATCGGCCCCTGAAGCGTTAGTGAATCAAATCATTACTCGAATTAAACAGCTGACTGATGCTGCTGATGTTGATGAATTATCGGGACGTGAAGAAAATATGTTCTTTGAAGTACCACGAGAATTACAAGTAAAAAATATCTAAGACAGTGTTTGTTAATGATTGATGAGCCTCAGTGAAGACTGGGGCTTTTTTTATCATAGTCAACAAGCTACAGTGGAGTATCTTATTATAAATAGCGTAGGAGATGCACGTTAATGGTCAGAATTGCAATAGCCGGTGCAGCCGGACGAATGGGGCGTCAACTAATTAAAGCCACTGCATTATCAAATGCAACGACATTAACGGTGGCAACAGAGCGTGCAGGTTCAAGTTTAGTGGGTGCCGATGCAGGAGAGTTAGCGGGTATTGGTTTAGCAAATGTGGTGATTATTGATGATCTTAGCCAAGCGATAGATGACTTTGATGTGTTAATTGATTTTACTGCACCTGCAGTGACTCTTGCTAATCTTGAATTATGTCTGCAATACCATAAAAAAATTGTTATTGGTACAACAGGCTTTTCTGAGTCACAACGGCAATTGATTGATGCTGCTGCTGAGCAAATAGCGATTGTTATGGCACCTAATTACAGTGTTGGCGTTAATCTGGTATTTAAATTATTAGAGAAAGCCGCCAAAGTGATGGGGGATTATTGTGATGTAGAGATCATTGAAGCCCATCACCGCCATAAAGTTGATGCTCCATCAGGTACCGCTATCGGTATGGGTGAAGCAATTGCTGGCGCGATGGGCAATAAGCTAAGTGATGTTGCGGTGTATTCTCGTGAAGGTATTACAGGCGAGCGTAGTCGAGATGAGATCGGTTTTGCGACTATTCGAGCTGGCGATATTGTCGGTGAACATACCGCAATGTTTGCAGATATTGGTGAACGAGTTGAAATTACCCATAAAGCAACCGACAGAATGACATTTGCCAATGGTGCAGTTCGTGCCGCAGCATGGTTACACCAAAAACAAGTAGGATTTTACACGATGAGCGATGTACTCGATCTGGATCGATTGTAAAAATCAGCGGTAATAATTGCCAATAACCTGCCTGATGGCAGGTTTTTTTGTATCTGAATAAAGGAAAGTACCATTGTTGTTTATGTAAATTAAAAGGATAGTTATGCATTAATTAACAGGTTAAAAGGAAAGTTGCTGTTCGAAATATCAACTAGAGTGAAAAATGAAAATAAGCCTTACTTTTATTGGGTAAATGGATGGTTAGAGTTATTTTTGTTGCTTTATGTTGATTTTTGTATATTAAGTATGAATATTTTATCGTTTGCGTGCGATTTTAATTTTGATTAACGTATTTGCAACCTAGGCAATCGATTACATTTTAGCTAATGTTATTTGATAGTCCTAAAGTTGCAATTAAAGTTGTTATTTACAGTGTTTGGCTTAAAAAGTAGTACTTATGTGTGATTATTTAAATTTAATTACGAGTAAATGTTGACAGATTGCTAACTGATCCATAGAATTTGCGCAATTTGTCAAAAATCAGTAGTTGAAGGTTTTTGGTATTAAATGGAATGGGTAGTTGCAAGTTTATCTGTTTTAATTGCATTTTTATTTTTTTGGAGGTTGTCTTGAGCAAATCTGCGCTGTTAGTCCTTGAAGATGGGACAGTGTTCCGCGGCGTGTCCATTGGGGCAGATGGTTCGGCTGTTGGTGAAGTTGTTTTTAATACCTCGATGACGGGGTATCAGGAAATTCTCACTGACCCCTCTTACTCGCAACAGATCGTTACTCTTACCTATCCCCATATTGGCAACACTGGCACTAATACTGAAGACGAAGAATCAACGGCAATTCATGCTCAAGGTTTAGTCATTCGTGATCTTCCTCTTATCGCTTCTAACTTCCGCTGTGAACAATCCCTTTCTGATTATCTTAAATCACAAAATATCGTCGGTATCGCTGATATTGATACTCGCAAATTAACGCGAATTCTACGTGAAAAAGGTGCTCAGAACGGTTGCATCGTTGCAGGGGACCACCTTGATGAAGCTGCGGCACTTGCTCAAGCTCAAGCATTTCCTGGTCTTAAAGGCATGGACTTGGCAAAAGAGGTGACCACAACAGAGACTTATAGCTGGAAGCAAGGTTCATGGACATTAACGGGCGGTTTACCTGCTGCAAAAGATGACAGTGAACTACCGTACCATGTTGTTGCCTATGACTTTGGTGCTAAACGTAATATTCTGCGTATGTTGGTTGATCGTGGCTGCCGTCTAACGGTAGTACCTGCGCAAACAACCGCTGAAGAAGTGTTAGCATTAAATCCCAATGGTATTTTCTTATCCAATGGTCCTGGCGATCCTGCGCCATGTACTTATGCGATTGAAGCAACCAAAGTATTTCTAGATAAAAACTTACCTATTTTTGGTATCTGCCTTGGACACCAGATCTTAGCCTTAGCGAGTGGTGCTCAAACGGTGAAGATGAAATTTGGACACCATGGTGCAAACCACCCAGTAAAAGATCTTGAACGTGATGTGGTAATGATCACCAGCCAGAACCACGGTTTTGCCGCTGATGAAGCAACCTTACCTGATAATTTACGAGCAACACATAAATCCCTGTTTGATGGCTCTCTACAAGGTATCCATCGTACCGACAAGCCTGCATTTAGTTTCCAAGGCCACCCAGAAGCAAGCCCTGGTCCTCATGATGCAGCACCACTATTTGATCACTTTATCGAATTAATTAAGAAACACAGCGCTTAAACCGGGAGTAGTAAAAATGCCAAAACGTACTGACATTAAAAGTGTATTAATCTTAGGTGCTGGTCCGATTGTTATCGGTCAAGCGTGTGAATTCGACTACTCTGGTGCACAAGCATGTAAAGCGCTGCGTGAAGAGGGTTACCGCGTTATTCTGGTTAACTCTAACCCGGCAACGATCATGACTGATCCTGATATGGCGGATGCAACATACATTGAGCCTATTCACTGGGAAGTAGTACGCAAGATCATCGAAAAAGAACGTCCAGATGCAGTATTGCCTACGATGGGTGGCCAAACTGCACTTAACTGTGCGTTAGATCTTGAAAAATATGGCGTATTAAAAGAATTTAATGTTGAAATGATTGGCGCAACAGCTGACGCAATTGATAAAGCTGAAAACCGCTCTCGTTTTGACAAAGCAATGAAATCTATTGGTCTTGAGTGTCCTCGTGCCGATACTGCAACTACCATGGAAGAAGCGTATAAAGTGCTCGATATGGTGGGTTTCCCTTGTATTATTCGTCCGTCATTTACGATGGGTGGTACGGGTGGCGGTATTGCATACAATAAAGAAGAATTTGAAGAAATCTGTTCTCGCGGCTTAGATTTATCGCCAACCAGTGAATTGTTGATTGATGAATCACTGATTGGCTGGAAAGAATACGAGATGGAAGTGGTTCGTGATAAAAACGACAACTGCATCATCGTATGTGCGATTGAAAACTTTGATCCGATGGGTATTCATACTGGTGACTCAATCACAGTCGCTCCTGCGCAAACGCTGACAGATAAAGAATATCAGTTAATGCGTAATGCCTCGTTAGCAGTCTTGCGTGAAATCGGTGTTGAAACAGGTGGTTCAAACGTACAGTTTGGTATTAATCCTCAAGATGGCCGTATGGTTATCATCGAGATGAATCCACGCGTATCACGTTCATCAGCATTAGCATCTAAAGCAACGGGTTTTCCGATTGCTAAAATTGCGGCAAAGTTAGCAATTGGTTTCACCCTTGATGAGCTAATGAATGATATTACAGGTGGTGCGACACCAGCATCATTTGAACCAACCATCGATTATGTTGTAACCAAAATTCCACGTTTTAACTTTGAGAAATTTGCCGGTGCCAATGACCGTCTTACTACTCAGATGAAGTCTGTGGGTGAAGTAATGGCGATTGGTCGTAACCAACAAGAGTCATTGCACAAAGCATTACGTGGCCTCGAAGTGGGTGCTAACGGTTTTGACGAGATGGTTGATCTTGAAGAACCTGATGCAATGAGCAAAATTCGTTATGAATTAAAAGCCGCGGGTGCTGAGCGTATTTGGTATATCGGGGATGCGTTCCGTGCGGGGATGTCTGTTGATGGTATCTTTAATCTAACCGGTATTGACCGTTGGTTCTTGGTTCAAATTGAAGACATCATTAAAGATGAAGCACGCGTTAAAGCCGCAGGTTTCGCAGGTTTAAATGAACAGTCACTACGAGCACTTAAGCGTAAAGGCTTTGCTGATGCACGTTTAGCTAAATTGCTTGGTGTAGCAGAAAGCGAAATTCGTAAACTGCGTGACCAATACAATATTCACCCAGTGTACAAGCGTGTTGATACCTGTGCTGCAGAGTTTTCATCAGATACGGCTTACATGTATTCATCATACGATGAGGAATGTGAAGCAAATCCAACCACTAAAGAAAAAATCATGATTCTTGGTGGTGGCCCGAACCGTATCGGTCAAGGTATTGAATTTGATTACTGTTGTGTCCATGCATCATTAGCACTACGTGAAGATGGTTATGAAACTATCATGGTGAACTGTAATCCTGAGACAGTATCAACTGACTATGATACTTCTGACCGTTTATACTTTGAACCAGTAACACTGGAAGATGTATTAGCGATTGCCCGCGTTGAAAAACCCAAAGGTGTTATCGTTCAGTACGGTGGTCAAACACCTCTTAAATTAGCACGTGCACTAGAAGCTGCAGGTGTGCCAATTATTGGTACTAGCCCAGATGCTATTGACCGCGCTGAAGATCGTGAACGTTTCCAGCAAGCTGTTGACCGTTTAGGTTTATTACAACCAGAAAACGCAACCGTTACGACGATGGAACAGGCGATTGAAAAATCTAAAATCATCGGTTTCCCATTAGTTGTGCGCCCATCATATGTACTTGGCGGTCGCGCGATGGAAATTGTCTACGATGAGCAAGATTTACGTCGTTACTTTAACGAAGCTGTTAGTGTTTCAAATGAATCGCCAGTATTGCTTGACCGTTTCCTTGACGATGCTATTGAAGTTGACGTTGATGCGATTTGTGATGGAGAGCAAGTTGTTATTGCTGGCATCATGGAGCACATTGAGCAAGCGGGTGTTCACTCAGGTGACTCAGCCTGTTCATTGCCTGCTTATACGCTGAGCAAAGAAATTCAGAACGTGATGCGTGAGCAAGTGAAGAACTTGGCGTTTGAACTTGGGGTTCGTGGTTTAATGAATACTCAGTTCGCCGTTAAAGATAACGAAGTTTACTTAATTGAAGTTAATCCTCGTGCTGCGCGTACAGTACCCTTTGTATCAAAAGCAACTGGCGTACCTGTTGCAAAAATTGCCGCACGTGTAATGGCTGGCCAATCTCTTGATTCACAAGGTTTTACGAAAGAAGTTATTCCACCGTATTACTCTGTAAAAGAAGTGGTGTTACCGTTTAATAAATTCCCAGGTGTTGACCCATTGTTAGGCCCAGAAATGCGCTCAACAGGTGAGGTAATGGGTATTGGTAATACGTTTGCAGAAGCGTTTGCTAAAGCAGAGCTTGGTTGTGGTAAAGAATACCCTGAAGGTGGCCGTGCACTGCTATCGGTTCGTGAGGGTGATAAGAAACGTGTGGTTGATTTAGCGTCTAAGTTAATCAAACTTGGCTATCAACTTGATGCAACTCACGGCACTGCCGTTATCTTAGGCGAAGCGGGTATTAATCCTCGTTTAGTTAACAAGGTACATGAAGGACGTCCTCATATTCTTGACCGTATTAAGAATAATGAATACACCTACATCGTAAATACAGCAGAAGGTCGTCAAGCAATTGAAGATTCAAAAGTATTACGTCGTAGTGCTCTTGCTGAGAAGGTAAATTACACCACGACCTTAAATGCTGGTTTTGCTGCTTGTTTAGCGCACACTGCGGATGATCGTAATACTGTCACCTCAATTCAAGAGCTACATGCAATGATCAAATAATCCAATAGCAGAATTGTTATTGGTTATAAAATAGCACTGATAGTGTCAGTGCTAGAAAAGATAGAAAAGCCGATCATGAAAATGATCGGCTTTTTATTTTATAGCATTATCGCTTGTTGTGTTTTAGAAAATACTAGATTTGGTTGCAGCAATGTACTAATAGCGTACAATGCAGTCGTCGCAGTAGGCGATATATTTTTGGAGATGTAAGTGAACGATACCGACCAGCCCCCGAGTATGATGGTGGAAAATCAAGTCTAGCAACGGTATTTGTAACAGTTCCGTGCTGCCAGGCTCGGAATAATATGTCCTTCTTTTAGTGCGATAACTTATCCACGACATCTTTCCTCGATTTTCCCGTTTATATTTCAATGCAATTTGACTATTGAATACCTTCAATACCAGTCTATTTATGGCTGTTATTAGCGGTAGGCCTAATGGCATGCCTGCTATAGTGAGGACCAAGATTTAAATTGTGACGGTCGCTACTTATTACTCTTATTTGAGTATCAGTTAACCGGGAAACCTGTCATGACAGTAATGAATTTTGCAGCCTATGCCGCTGCTGCAACAACTGCTAACTTAGATCAACGCGATGCTTTAGCTGTGCGCAATGCTTTTCTAAAATATGATTTAGATGAGCAAGCACAATTATTAGCAAAAATGGCCTTACCCGAAGCATTAGTTATGCTTCATGAATGCCCTTTACGCCATGTTCAATTATTACTTGATCGTCTTGATGAACGTAAAGAAGACGTTAAAGTGCGACAATTGGCTAATGGATTAGGGTTGATTTGTTCTGAAGTTGAACCTGTAGGGCATTATTTACAAAATAGTGTATTTAGTCACGTGCGCGAACGCATTGGTTGGATTGTTGGTTTAGCTTTAATGGGCATTATTTCAGGTTTGATTATCTCTCATTATGAAGACACATTAAGCCAATTAGTGTTACTGGCTATTTATATGCCTGTGATAGCTGCTGCTGGTGGTAATACCGGTTCGCAAGCAGCGACGCTTGTTGTACGTGCATTAGCGATGGAGGAAATACGATCTCGAGATTGGATGGCGGTCTTATGGAAAGAATTTCGTGTTTCATTAGTGATTGCGTTTGGATTAGCGGCTGTGATCGTTGGTCGAGTGGTATTCTTTAGTGGTCATGTGGTATTACCTGCCGGAATAAGCCTTAATATGGTTGCATTAGCAATTGGTATTGCTATTTCTATTCAAGTGGTGGTATCAACCAGTGCTGGGGGATTATTGCCATTAATTGCGCGTGCATTTAACCTAGATCCTGCAGTGCTTGTAAGCCCCGTATTAGCTTCAATGGTTGATATTACAGGGATGGTTATTTATTTTAGCACCATTAATTGGATCCTTGGGCTAGGCCATTAATTATGATGGTTATGGCGTATTAGTTAACCGTTAATTATGGTAATTGTGATTAACTGTTTTAAAAAAGCCCTGTTTATTGATGAATGTTTTTAAGATTATCATCGATAAATAGGGCTTTTAGATATTGCTAACGAATATTGTCAGTCAATCAGTAATTATTATATAGCGACGTATAATATTGCTTTTCAAACTGATTGATTGGCGGTAACGGACTCGCCTTTAATTCGGCATCTGTTGGGTAATAGTTAGTTACCAGCTGTACAAATAATAGTGGCTCACCTGATTTAGTTTTAATAATACCAGCAAGATTATAAGTTCCAAATAATGAGCCTGTTTTGGCAATAATATTATTTTTTAACGGTAGCTTTTGAACACTTTTGCGATATTGAAGGGTGCCACTCTTACCTGCAACGGGTAAATCGGTCATTAACCCTAGCTTAGGATGATGATAAATGTAAGTAAGCACTTCCATTAGGTCATGTGTATTTAAGCGGTTGTTACGTGAAAGGCCTGAACCATCAACCATGATGGTGTTAGATAAATCAATATTGGCTTTTTGTTTTAGAATAGCCTTAATTGCCGCTACGCCATTGGCATAATTACCCGCTTGATTAAAGTATTTAGCACCCATAGTTTTCGCTAGGTTATCGGCAAATAAATTATCTGAGCGTTTAAGCATAATATATAGCAGTGTTGTTAATGGTGCAGACTGATGAGTTGCAATAATCTTACCGTTAACAGTGTCATTCCGTAATATTTTACCGTCTAAATGTATACCTGCTTGTTTTAATTCGCGCTTAATAATGGCGGTGGAGTACAAGGTGGTATTTTGAACCGCAAATCGTAGTGCTAATGGATCTTTTTTGGGTTGAGTACAGCCTGTGATGTGGTAGCTATTATTATCATTTGCTTGCAGAGATAACTCACAATGTTGATCTTTTTGCTGTGCTTTCGTCACCACAATAGCATCATTAATTGCGGTTATAGGCTGGTGACGAGGAATATTTAAGCGTGTTTTGGCACCAAAGGTCATATTTGAATATAGTGCCCCTTCAAAACAGTTATGCTCTAACGTAATACTGCTTGAAGGTGCACTGTAGCATTGCGTTAGCATATCCCACGGCGAACCAACGGCATGTTCAAAGCCCGTGAAATGCCCCCCATTAAGGTAAAGGTTACCTTTAATGGTCGTTACACCTTGCTGCTTGAGTTGGCGTAACAGATTAGCAATATCACTGCTTTTTAGGGTCGGATCACCACTGAAATTCAAAATAACATTATGGCCTTGGGTCTCAAGGTTAGTGCTAAAACGGAAGTCATTGCCTAAATACAATTTTGCCGCAAGTGCTGTTAATAATTTTTGTGTGCTAGCAGGAGCTTGCAAATGGCTTGCTTGATGCTGATAAATAACCTTGTTAGTTGAAGGGTTAACTACTAATAGTGAGGCGTCACTGCCTGTTGGTAATTGCTTGAGAGCTTGCTGAGGCGCAAATGCAGCAAATGAAGGCATGCTTGTGAGCAGCAGTGCAGAACAAATAAGTCGTTTAAGCATATCAGAATACAATTGAATGAAGAGAGTTAGTCGTAATAATAGCGTTTTTAGGATAGTTAGTAAAAACGTACCTGTGTTGTGTTCCTGTGCGATTAAATAACAAAAAGCGCCGACCGAGGCCGACGCTTTTTTAGTACGCTTTTAATTATTAAAATTAGAAGTCGTAACGAGCACCTAGAGCGAATTGGTCATCGTATAGGTATGCAGCTGGTGTTGCTGTGCCTGAAATTTTCTCTGCATTTGCTTTGTTTAATAGGTTAATAGTGTAACCAGCATAAGCACGGAAATTAGAAGTGAAGAAGTAGGTAGCGTCAAAGTCTAGTGCATTTGCCATCTTGTTGTTTGAATCTGTGTTTTCCATAAAGTTATATGTAGAACGTAGAACAACTTTATTGATGGTGTAGCTAGATGCTAGAGAGAAACCTTGGTAATCAGTATTTGTAGTATCAGCTGTTGAATATAGGTAACCTACGTTACGTGCATATTGGTATAGACCAGCAACGTATAAATCACCCATAGTGTAAGATACTGATGCAAAAGTTTGGTTTGCATTTAAATTGGTATTCTCATTAGCACCTTGGTTTTTCTGCTGACCGTAACCAATACCAGCAGCAAGACCATTGTTGAAGTCATATTTGGTTGCGAAAGAGTAGCCTGTAGTATTTTTTTGGCTATCTTTTGTTTTACCGTTAGCAACGTAGTTTGCTTTAACTGTTAAACCGCCAATTACGCCAGTGTAAACAAGGTTGTTTGTTGTACGGTCAGCTGCTGCGATTTTATTACCTGCTTCGTTACCGTAATATTCCATGATATCGGTAAAATCAGTTAGCATACCTAGAGAGCCGTCAGCTTTACCGTAAACGATTTGGCCATAAGTATTGCTCTTAACACCTACATATAGGTAACGGTTATAATCGTTTTCACCATCAGCAGAATTGAAGTCGTTATTTTCACTACCATCTTCAGCGCTACCAGGGTATTGAGATGTTTTAAATTCATGCTCAAAGAAACCAACAGCAGTTAGGTCATCATTAATTTTAGTTTGAGCATCAATGTTAACACGTGCACGAGAAGTGTCTTGAATATTACCATTTAAGCCTTGAGCGCGAGCTTCTACACGGCCGCCGATAGCTAGGCTAGAAGTGTCATCTGAATAAACTGTTGCCGCTGATACTGCGCCAGAGAAAGTCGCTGCTGCTATTGCTAAAGCAATTAAGTTCTTGTTCATTGCCGAATCCTTTATATGTATTTTTTATAAGTTACATTTTATTACTAAATGTTATGACGTCCTTTTTACTTGTGTCATTGACAATATGTTAGTAAAAAAAACTGAAAAATAGTTTATATGTGGATTTTTTTCGTTTTCTAGTCTTTTATTATCTTATTAATCAGTGTGTTATTATAATAAGTAAAAGTTCTAATTATTTTTTATATTTTAGGTCTATTTAGAAATTAAAATATTTTTTATGCTTAAAAAGATATTTTAATTTCTAATAGTGTGATTTGACGCGCTTTTTTATGTTGAATAAGCAAGATACTTTTTTTGTATTTAGGGATAAAGCCAGAAATGATAGTAAGCGCTAACAATAAATAGATACTAATTATTATTACCGCCAATATTCAGCTTTGGTATTTTAATCGCGGTATCACAAAATAATTAGTCGATAAATAACAGTTAAATGCGGATTATCATTTATCTATGATGATCTCTTGGTCATCTTTGTTTAAAATAAACCAAATCATTTTTATTCTGTCAGGCTAGCTCAATGTTAGGCTGACTATTTTTACCTGAAATTGGCGAGCGCTATCAGGTTACAGAGGCTATTTATTTATGGAAAAAGTACCAATGACTGTTCGTGGCGAACAAAAGCTGCTTAAAGAACTTGAGGTATTATTAAAGCGTCGTCCGTTGATTTCTCAAGCAATTGCTGAAGCGCGTGAACTTGGTGACTTAAAGGAAAACGCTGAATATCATGCGGCACGTGAAGAGCAGGGTATTTGTGAAGCGCAAATTCGTGATATTGAATATAAGTTATCAGTAGCACAAGTGATTGATGTAACAACACTAGCGAATACGGGTAAAGTTATTTTTGGCACAACTATCAAATTGTTAGATTTAGATAGTGATAAAGAAATGACATATTGCATTGTGGGTGATGATGAAGCAGATATTAAGCAAAACTTAATCTCAGTTAACTCTCCTATTGCCCGAGGCTTAATTGGTAAGCTAACCGGTGATGAAGTACAAATTACTACACCTGGTGGTTTAAAAGAATTTGAAATAATGGACGTACAATACATTTAATAATTAATTGCTGTTTGTCGTAACCAAAAATATAGACTATGTTTGACAAATAAGTCTTAACTTATTAATAACGGTAGTGTTTGTCGTTAGCAAAAAGAAATTATTGCCAACGACAGCAATAAAAAAGGCCGCTAGGCGGCCTTTTTTATTTGCGAGGAAGTTCGATTTTACGATCTTCACTTGGACGGTAAAGCACCAATGTTTTACCAATCACTTGTACTTTTTCCGCTTTAGTTTCGCGAATAATAGCATCAATGATTAATAGTTTAGTTTCACGATCTTCAGAAGCCACTTTTACTTTGATAAGTTCGTGGTGGTTTATAGCAAGGTCGATTTCGGCTAATACTGCTTCAGTCAGACCATTTGCACCCATAAGTACAACGGGTTTTAGGTTGTGAGCTAGGCCTTTTAAGAATTGCTTTTGTTTTGTGCTTAGATTCATGATGACTCTATTTTTTTAGTTACAAGGGTTGAAAACGCGACATTCTACCGCCATCTACTCTAGAAGACTAATTTGTTTAATAGATGAGAGTCGGAAAATTTACAGTGATTATGTTGCACTGCACATTTTTAGGGCGCAATCTAGTAAATTAGGTGCGATAAACTCTTTAGCCGACGTATACTTACTGAGTATGGCAACGCATTAGGTTTAGCATGAGTAGAAAAAAACAATCCGCTAGTTCAGGCCGGTGGTTAAAAGAACATTTTGATGATAAATATGTACAAGAAGCGCAAAAACGGGGTTACCGTTCACGGGCTTTCTTTAAAATTGAAGAAATTCAAAATAAAGATAAATTATTAAAACCGGGCATGACAGTGGTTGACCTTGGTGCTGCACCAGGTGGTTGGTCACAGTATGCGGCAGAAATTGTAGGTGATGATGGACAGGTCATCGCTTGTGATATTTTACCAATGGATTCACTACCAGGGGTTAATTTCCTTCAAGGTGATTTCCGCGAAGAAGCAGTATTAGAGGCTTTATTGACGCGCATTAAACCAGATATGGTTGATGTGGTAATGTCTGATATGGCACCTAATATGAGTGGTAACCTTGCATCTGACCAACCTCGAGCTATGTACCTTGTTGAACTTGCATTAGATATGTGTCGACAAGTACTTGCTCCGAATGGCAGCTTTACGGTAAAAGTTTTCCAAGGTGAAGGCTTCGACCAGTATCTTGCTGATATTCGTAGCATGTTTAAAGTGGTCAAAATTCGTAAACCTGATTCCTCGCGAGATCGTTCGCGTGAAGTCTATATTGTGGCTACAGGTTACAAACTGTAGTAATCTACATTCATCTTTTAGTTATCGCGAGGTTAACACCTTGAGTGACATGGCAAAAAACTTGATTTTATGGCTGGTCATTGCAGTTGTTCTTATGTCTGTATTCCAGAGTTTCGGAACCAACAGTAATAGTGCCAAGGGCCAAGTCGATTATACGACATTTGTCCGTCAAATCGGTCAGGATCAGATAAAGGAAGTACGATTCAATGATCGTGAAATCACTGTAACCAAACGTGATAATGCGAGCTATGTAACATACTTACCTGTCGCAAATGATCCTAAACTGTTAGACGATTTAATTAACGCAAACGTAGCTGTTGCGGGTACGCCACCTGAAGAGCCAAGCCTTTTAGCTTCAATCTTTATTTCGTGGTTCCCAATGTTGCTATTAATTGGTGTTTGGATCTTCTTCATGCGTCAGATGCAGGGCGGTGGTGGCAAAGGTGCCATGTCGTTCGGTAAATCTAAAGCACGTATGATGGGTGAAGATCAAATCAAAACAACTTTTGCTGATGTAGCAGGTTGTGATGAAGCGAAAGAAGACGTTAAAGAACTGGTTGATTACTTACGTGATCCAAGCCGCTTCCAGAAACTAGGTGGTAAAATCCCAACAGGTGTGTTGATGGTTGGTCCTCCAGGTACTGGTAAAACGCTATTAGCGAAAGCGATTGCTGGTGAAGCAAAAGTACCATTCTTTACTATTTCTGGTTCTGACTTTGTTGAAATGTTTGTTGGTGTGGGTGCATCCCGTGTCCGTGATATGTTTGAACAAGCGAAGAAAGCTGCACCTTGTATTATCTTTATCGATGAGATTGATGCTGTAGGTCGTCAACGTGGTGCTGGTGTTGGTGGTGGTCATGATGAACGTGAACAGACACTGAACCAAATGCTAGTTGAGATGGATGGCTTTGAAGGTAATGAAGGTATTATCGTTATTGCTGCAACCAACCGTCCTGACGTACTAGATCCTGCATTACTTCGTCCTGGTCGTTTTGACCGTCAAGTAGTGGTTGGTCTTCCAGATGTACGTGGTCGTGAGCAGATTCTTAAAGTTCACATGCGTAAAGTACCGCTAGATGGCGATGTTAATCCATCATTGATTGCTCGTGGTACACCTGGTTTCTCTGGTGCAGATCTTGCAAACCTTGTCAACGAAGCGGCATTGTTTGCAGCTCGTGGTGACAAGCGCACTGTTTCAATGGTTGAATTTGAACTAGCGAAAGACAAAATCATGATGGGCGCAGAGCGTAAATCGATGGTGATGTCTGAAGATCAGAAAGCATCAACAGCCTACCATGAAGCTGGTCACGCAATTATTGGTCGCTTAGTACCGGATCACGATCCAGTGTACAAAGTATCAATTATTCCACGTGGTCGTGCGTTAGGTGTGACGATGTACTTACCAGAGCAAGATCGTGTAAGTCATTCTCGTGAATTCTTAGAATCTATGATTTCAAGTCTTTACGGTGGTCGTCTGGCTGAAGAGCTTATCTATGGTCGCGAAAAAGTATCTACTGGTGCATCAAACGATATTGAACGCGCAACTGATATTGCACGTAAGATGGTGACTCAGTGGGGCTTCTCTGACAAGTTAGGTCCATTATTGTACGCAGAAGACGAAGGTGAAGTATTCCTTGGTCGCTCAGTAACACAAAGTAAGCATATGTCTGATGACACAGCGAAACTGATTGATACTGAAGTACGTATTCTAATTGATCGTAACTATCAACGCGCACGTCAAATTTTGGTTGATAATATGGATATCATGCATGCAATGAAAGATGCACTGATGAAGTATGAAACCATTGATGCGGGTCAGATTGATGACTTGATGGAACGTAAAGCTGAAATTCGAGCACCAAAAGGCTGGAGTGATGATAGTGATACGTTGCGCAATGCACCAGAAACTGAACTTGCTCCTGATGAGCCAGTTGGTGACGGTATTGATGCTCTATCTGAGAAAGATGATACAGATAGCAAGCCTCAAGCATAATTGCTAAGTGAATAGAAAACCCTGACTTAGGTCGGGGTTTTTTTTTGTTGAAATTTACGGAGCCATAATATGCAGTTAATTAGTAAAGATAAGATCCTTGATCTTACAACGCCTCAAGTGATGGGAATTGTTAATATCACACCTGATTCATTTTCTGATGGTGGTAAATATAATCAGTTAGATCATGCATTACGACATGTTGAATCTATGCTAGAAGCAGGTACCACAATCATTGATATTGGTGGTGAATCAACCCGTCCTGGTGCTGCTGAGGTTAATCTTGAAATGGAACTTGCGCGGGTTATTCCTGTGATAGAAGCTATTCGACAGCGATTTGATTGCTGGATTTCGATTGATACCAGTAAAGCGCAAGTGATGACTGAAGCGGTTAATGTTGGTGCTGATTTAATTAATGATGTGCGAGCATTACAAGATATTGGTGCATTAGAAGCTGCCGCAAAAGCAAATGTTCCAATCTGCTTGATGCATATGCAAGGGCAACCGCGTACAATGCAAACCGATCCAAATTATGTTGATTTGATGACTGATGTAAGTCAATTTTTGAGCGAACGTATTCAAGCTTGTGAACAGCATGGTATTTTGCGCCAACAACTTGTATTAGATCCTGGTTTTGGGTTTGGTAAAACAATGCCTCATAATTATCAATTATTAGCACAACTTGAACAATTTCATCAGTTTGGTTTACCTCTGTTGGTTGGTATGTCACGTAAATCAATGGTATCAAAGTTGTTGGATAAATCACCTATTGATTGTTTAGCGGGCAGTTTAGCTTGTGCAACTGTCGCGGCAATTAAAGGTGCGCAAATAATTCGAGTTCATGACGCGAAAGAAACAATGGATATCATTCAAGTTTGTAATATGGTCAAAAGTTATTCTAAATAGTTTAGAGATAATTCCGTAATAGTAAAAAATTGTAAGTTAATTACAGTTGGTATACTGATAAATAGAGCTAGGAGCATAAAATGGCTGAACGTAAGTTCTTTGGTACTGATGGTATTCGTGGTCTTGTTGGTGAAGGTCCAATCACTCCTGAATTTGTAATGAAATTGGGTTGGGCTGCTGGTCGCGTATTATCAAAGACAGGGACAAAAAAAGTCTTAATTGGTAAAGATACTCGCATTTCAGGTTATATGCTGGAGTCTGCATTAGAAGCAGGACTTGCAGCTGCCGGTTTAAAAGCCGCATTTACTGGCCCTATGCCTACACCAGCTGTTGCTTATTTAACTCGTACATTCCGTGCTGAAGCAGGAATTGTTATTTCTGCATCGCATAATCCTTATTACGATAATGGTATTAAGTTTTTTTCTGCTCAAGGTACAAAATTACCGGATGATGTTGAGTTAGCCATTGAAGCTGAAATGGAAAAACCACTGACATGCGTTGAGTCAGCCTTATTAGGTAAAGCTTACCGTATTGATGATGCAGCGGGCCGTTACATTGAATTTTGTAAAGGGACATTCCCTAATCATTTAAGCCTTGAAGGGTTTAAGATTGTTGTCGATTGTGCACATGGCGCAACCTACCACATCGCTCCTAAGGTTTTTACTGAATTAGGTGCTGAAATTATTACTATTGGTTGCGAGCCAAACGGTATCAATATTAATGATAAAGTCGGGGCTACAGACGTTGCTGCATTGCAAGCTAAAGTATTAGCAGAAAAGGCTGACTTTGGTATCGCACTTGATGGCGATGGTGACCGTATTATCATGGTTGATGAGCTTGGCAATAAAATTGATGGTGACCAGATTGCTTATATCATTGCCCGTGATGCATTACGTTGTGGTGAATTAAAAGGCGGTGTTGTTGGTACATTAATGACCAATATGGGCATGGAAGTTGCACTTAAAAATTTAGGTATTCCTTTTGTTCGTGCAAAAGTGGGTGACCGTTATGTAATGGAAGAATTAATAAAGAACAATTGGTTAATTGGTGCAGAAAACTCAGGTCACGTTATTTTGCTTGATAAAGTAACAACTGGCGATGGTATTGTTGCAGGTTTACAAGTGATGGCCTCTATCGTATCAAGTAAAATGAGCTTAAAGGAACTTAGCGATGGTATGACTATGTTCCCACAAGTATTAGAAAACGTTCGCTTTAAAGGTGATAACGATCCATTACAATCTGAGGCAGTTATTGCAGCAACACAGGCTGTAGAACAAAAATTAGGTGATAATGGTCGCGTATTGTTACGTAAGTCAGGTACTGAGCCATTAATTCGTGTTATGGTCGAAGGTCAAAATGCAGCTGATGTTAAGCAATATGCATTAGATATTGCAACAGCAGTAAAAGAAAACTGCTAAATGCAATTATTGATAACTACTTAATTTGTTAAGTATTATTCAATAAAAGGACGGCTGGCTAATAAAATAGAGTCAGCCTTTTTATTTTTATAAATTTGTTTTTGGCTAAATGTTGTGCAAGTAGTTCGTGATATTCACTTTTTAAGTAAATATTACTTGTCACTGTCACAGGGTTTCGCTAGTATTCATTCGCTCTCTAGATAAGAGGAATGCGCTGGCACTGCTAAAGCAAAGTCGGTATAGCAATTTTACCATAGGTGGAACCCATGTACGAAATTCTACTTGTGATTTATCTTGTCGCTGCGCTTGGTGTAATTGGCCTAGTAATGATTCAACAAGGTAAAGGCGCAGATATGGGAGCTTCATTCGGGGCTGGTGCATCAGGAACTTTGTTCGGCTCTAGCGGCTCAGGAAATTTTCTAACTCGAATGACAACACTTTGTGCAATTATTTTCTTTGCAATCAGTCTTGTACTTGGCAATATTAGTACCAAGAAAGCAGCAGAGACAAGTGGTTGGGATGACCTTTCGGCTCCTGCTACAACACAAACTGTTGAACAACCAAAGTCTACAACAACGACTGATAAAGTTGTTGCAGCTGAAAAAACGACTGAGAACACTGCTGAAACAACACCAGCAATAAGTGAAAAATCTCAGTAGGTAAAGATTTAGCCGAGATGGTGAAATTGGTAGACACGCTAGCATGAGGTGCTAGTGCCGCAAGGTATAGGGGTTCAAGTCCCCTTCTCGGCACCATTATATTGGTTACTTGTAATAGTAACATCTGAACGGTATACTCAGTTCAGAATCGGACGCGGGGTGGAGCAGCTTGGTAGCTCGTCGGGCTCATAACCCGAAGGTCGTTGGTTCAAATCCAGCCCCCGCAACCACTTTCCCGAAAATAGACTATTCTTATTTTTGAATGTTTGTTTTCTTACTAAGAGACTTGCTTGCATGTTCTTAGTAATCAGGGTCCAGTAATAAAAAACCCCGTATTCGGGGTTTTTTATTATCTGAAACATGACCATTCAGGTATTTACTGGGCTTTATGCCCTTTTTTTGTTTCCGGGGGGTTGTCTTGACAGCTTTAGAGACACAATTAACCGACTTACTTGAGCCTTCAGTTCAAGCTATTGGCTTTGAACTGGTAGGTTTAGAGTTTATCCGTGCTGGTGAACACTCCACACTTCGCGTGTTTATTGACCATGAAAATGGTATTAATGTAGACGGTTGTGCAGAGGTTAGCCGCCAAATTAGCGCTGTAATGGATGTTGAAGATCCAATTACTGTTGCTTACCACTTAGAAGTGTCTTCCCCTGGATTGGAAAGACCACTATTCAAAGCTGCACATTACCAACAATTTATTGGTCATGAAGTTAGCTTAGTATTAAAAATGGCGATGGGTAACCGTCGTAAGTGGAAAGGTGACATTGTCGCTGTTGAAGGCGAACTGATCACACTTAACGTAGATGGCAATGACGAGTCCTTTGCACTGAGCAATATCTCCAAGGCCAACCTAGTTCCAAAATTCTAACCGCTAAATTGGGGCATTAGAAATGAACAAAGAAATCTTGGCTGTCGTAGAAGCGGTATCCAACGAAAAAGCTGTTCCTCGCGAGCGTATTTTTGAAGCGCTTGAGATTGCATTAGCAACAGCAACTAAAAAGAAACACGAAGCAGAAATTGAAGTTCGTGTTGTTATCGATCGTAAAACAGGTGAATTCGAAACTTTCCGTCGCTGGAAAGCAGTAGAAGAAGTAACGCAACCAACACTTGAAATTACGTTAGAAGCAGCACAATATGAAGATCCAACAATTGCTGTAGGCGATTATGTTGAAGATGATATTCAATCTGTAACGTTTGACCGTATTACAACGCAAACAGCGAAGCAAGTGATCGTACAAAAGGTACGTGAAGCTGAGCGTGAGCAAATTGTGGCACAGTTTATTGACAACGAAGGTGAGTTAATCACTGGTATTGTTAAGAAAGTAAATCGTGATGCAGTTATCATTGATTTAGGCAGCAACGCAGAAGCGGTTATTCAACGTGATGACCAACTTCCTCGTGAAAACTTCCGTCCAGGCGACCGTGTTCGTGGTCTATTGTACAAAGTTGCACCTGAAGCACGTGGTTTCCAGTTATTCATGACGCGTTCTAAGCCAGAGATGCTATCTGAGCTATTCCGTATTGAAGTGCCAGAAATGGGCGAAGAGCTGATTGAACTTATGGGCGCAGCACGTGATGCTGGTTCTCGTGCTAAAATCGCAGTAAAAACTAACGACAAGCGTATTGACCCTGTAGGTGCTTGTGTTGGTATGCGTGGCGCACGTGTTCAAGCAGTTTCAAGTGAGCTTGGCGGCGAGCGTATTGATATCGTATTGTGGGATGAAAATGCTGCACAATATGTTATTAATGCAATGGCGCCTGCGGAAGTTGATTCAATCATCGTTGATGAAGACAACCACACAATGGATATTGCTGTACAGAAAGATAATCTGGCACAAGCAATCGGTCGTAACGGTCAAAACGTACGTCTAGCATCACAGCTTACTGGCTGGGAACTAAACGTAATGACAGTTGAAGACTTACAGAAAAAACACCAAGCAGAAGCTCAAGCATCAATTGAAGTGTTTACTAAGCACCTTGATATTGACGAAGACTTTGCCACTGTATTGGTAGAAGAAGGCTTTACTACACTAGAAGAAATTGCTTACGTTCCATTAAGTGAATTAATGAATGTTGACGGTCTTGATGAAGAGACTATCGAGCAATTACGTAGTCGTGCAAAAGCTGCACTAACTACGCTTGCGCTTGCTAAAGAAGAAACGCTTGATGGTGTAGAACCAGCTGAAGATTTATTAAGCCTAGAAGGTCTTGAGCGCGAGTTAGCGTTTAAGTTTGCAGCTAAAGGTATTTGTACGCTTGAAGATCTTGCTGATCAAGGAACTGATGACTTGACCGACATTGAAGGCGTGGACGATGCAAAAGCGGGTGAGCTGATTATGGCTGCGCGTAATATTTGCTGGTTCAGCGACGAAGCGTAATCAAAAAAAAATAAAGCAAGGGAGGAGCATTATGTCAGAGGTTACCGTTAAAACATTGGCGGAAGAAATTGGTACTCCAATTGACCGTTTACTTCAACAGCTTTCAGATGCTGGGATTGCTAAGAATGTTGATGAGAATGTAAGCCAAACCGAAAAACAGGCGTTACTTAATCATCTCCAAAAGGAGCATGGTAGTGATAGCCATACTGACGGCGCTCCAACTCGTCTGACTCTGCAGCGCAAGACACGTAGTACATTGAGTGTCTCAGGTAATGGTGGTAAGAGCAAAAATGTTCAAGTAGAAGTGCGCAAAAAGCGCACCTACGTGAAACGTTCAGCACTTGAAGATGAACAACGTGCAGCGGAAGATGCTGTTAAGCGTGAAGCAGAAGCTAAAGCGCAACGTGAAGCTGATATGATTGCCCATCAAGCCGCAGAAGAAGCAGCTAAACGTAGTGCAGAGGAAGCTGCACTACGTCAAGCTGAAGAGCAACGTAAAGCAGATGACATTGCTAAGCGTGAAGCAGAACAGAAATTGAAGCGGGACGCTGAGGATAAAGCGAATCGTACCGAACAGGATAAGCGTAAAGCTGACGAAAAAGCTAAGCGCATCGTCGCTGACAAACAGGCTAAGTTAGATGCTGAAGTACTACAGCGTCGTCTGGAACAGGAAGCCAAGCGAAAAGCCGAAGAAGAAAGTCAGCGTCAGCTAGAAGAGGCTCGCAAAATGGCAGAACAGAACGAGAAAAACGGGGTAAAACCTGAGCAAGCAGTAAGTATGGAAAAATCTGATTACCATACAACGACATCTACTTATGCTCGTGCTGCAGAAGATGAACAAGATCGCAAAGAAGAAACTTCTCGCCGTCGTAAAAAGAAAAAACCAGCGGCTAAGCAAGACGAACGTGGTGGCCGTGGCGGCCGTAACCAACGTGGTCGCGGTAAGCCTCAAATGAACAAGCCTGCGTCAATGCAGCATGGTTTTGATAAAACTGCGCAAGTTGCTAAGCAAGATGTTGTTATTGGCGAAACGATTGTAATTTCTGAATTAGCTAACAAAATGTCTGTTAAAGGCGTTGAAGTTATCAAGGTAATGATGAAGATGGGCGCAATGGCGACTATCAACCAAGTTATCGATCAAGAAACTGCATCTCTTGTTGCTGAAGAAATGGGTCACAAAGTTATTCTACGTAAAGAAAATGAGCTTGAAGAAGCTGTGCTTTCTGACCGTAACGCAGAAGACTTAGTGAAAGTTTCTCGTGCGCCAGTTGTTACTATCATGGGTCACGTTGACCACGGTAAAACATCAACACTTGACTACATTCGTAAAGCTCATGTTGCTTCAGGCGAAGCGGGTGGTATCACACAGCACATTGGTGCTTACCACGTTGAAACTGAAAACGGCATGATCACGTTCCTTGATACTCCAGGACACGCAGCGTTTACCGCTATGCGTGCTCGTGGTGCTCAAGCGACAGATATCGTTGTACTTGTAGTTGCAGCAGACGATGGCGTAATGCCACAAACAATCGAAGCGATTCAGCACGCAAAAGCGGCTGGTGTACCTTTGATCGTTGCGGTAAACAAGATCGATAAAGAAGATGCAAACCCTGATAACGTGAAGAACGAGTTAGCTCAATACGACGTTATGCCTGAAGAGTGGGGCGGTGAGAACATGTTTGTTCACATCTCTGCGAAACAAGGTACTAACATCGATGGTCTACTAGAAGCAATTCTTCTTCAGTCAGAAATTCTTGAGCTAACAGCAGTTGAAGAAGGCATGGCATCAGGTGTTGTTATTGAATCACGTCTTGATAAAGGCCGTGGTCCAGTTGCAACTGTACTTGTTCAAGAAGGTACATTGCATAAGGGCGATATCGTTCTTTGTGGTCTAATGCATGGTCGTATTCGTGCAATGCGCAACGAACAAGGTCAAGAAATCGAATCAGCAGGTCCATCTATTCCTGTTGAGATCCTTGGTCTTTCTGGTGTGCCATCATCAGGTGACGAAGCGACTGTTGTACGTGATGAGCGTAAAGCACGTGAAGTTGCACTTTACCGTCAAGGTAAGTTCCGTGATGTTAAACTAGCACGTCAACAAAAAGCTAAACTAGAAAACATGTTTGCGAACATGGAAGCTGGTGAAGTTGCTGAACTAAACGTTGTGCTTAAAGCTGACGTTCAAGGTTCTGTTGAAGCAATCGCTGACTCACTACGTAAACTTTCAACTGACGAAGTTAAAGTGAACATTGTAGGTTCAGGTGTTGGTGCAATCACAGAAACTGATGCAGTACTTGCAGCAGCTTCTAACGCTATCGTACTTGGTTTCAACGTTCGTGCTGATGCGTCTGCGCGTCAAACAATCGAAAATGAAAACCTAGACTTACGTTACTACTCAATCATCTACCAACTAATCGACGAAGTTAAAGCGGCGATGGGTGGTATGTTGGCTCCTGAGTTCAAGCAAGAGATCATTGGTCTTGCTGAAGTACGTGACGTATTTAAGTCACCTAAGATCGGCGCAATCGCTGGTTGTATGGTAACTGAAGGTACTATTAAGCGTAACAACCCTATTCGTGTTCTACGTGAAAACGTAGTTATCTACGAAGGTGAGCTTGAGTCACTACGTCGCTTTAAAGATGACGTTGCTGAAGTTAAGAACGGTTACGAGTGTGGTATCGGCGTTAAGAACTACAACGACGTTCGCGTTGGTGACCAGATCGAAGTATTCGAAATTATTGAAATCCAACGTACACTTGACTAATAATCAGTGTAGCTAGTTGTTTTTCAACATGATAATGATAATGGGGAGCTTCGGCTCCCCATTCTTTCAAGAGCATTATTCTTAGAGAGAGCAAGAAAATGGCAAAAGAATTTAGCCGTACCCAACGTGTAGCGCAACAGCTACAAAAAGAATTAGCTGTAATTTTACAGCGTGAGATCAAAGATCCTGCGATTGCAATGACTACTATTTCAAGTGTTGATGTATCGCGTGATATGAACTACGCCAAAATTTATGTAACGTTTTTCCCAATTGGTGAGCAAACTGCTGAAGGTAGTTTAGAAGCATTACGTGAAATGGCACCTTACATTCGTTCACTACTAGGTAAAGAAATTCGCCTACGTGTGACACCTGAACTTAACTTCATTTTCGATCAATCGTTAACTGAAGGTATGCGTATTTCAAACCTAGTATCTAAAGCGGTACGTGACGATGAAGATCGTCGTGGTGATGAAGACGAAGTAGAAAAAGGCGAGGAGTAAACATGGCACGTCGTCGTAAAGGTCGTCCAATTAACGGTGTGATCTTGGTTGATAAACCAACCGGCATTAGTTCTAACGATACTCTGCAAAAAGTGAAACGTATCTTTTTTGCACAAAAAGCGGGCCATACCGGTGCGCTTGATCCTTTAGCGACGGGCATGTTACCGCTTTGTTTTGGTGAAGCGACCAAGTTTTCACAATTTTTATTAGATTCAGATAAGCGTTATCGTGTGATTGCCAAATTAGGTGAGCGTACTGATACCTCTGATTCTGATGGTGAAGTGGTTGAAACCCGCGCAGTGAATGTTGAACGTGATCAACTTGAAGCTTGTATTGATAGCTTTCGTGGCACGACGGATCAAATTCCATCGATGTATTCAGCATTAAAGTATCAAGGCCGAAAATTGTATGAATACGCGCGTGAAGGAATTTCTATTCCTCGTGAATCGCGTAAGATTACAGTGTATTCGGTTGAACTACTACGCTTTGATAACAACGAAGTTGAAATGGAATTGCATGTGTCAAAAGGCACATACATTCGTACTATTGTTGATGATCTTGGTGAAAAGCTAGGTTGTGGCGCTCACGTTATTATGTTGCGTCGTACAGGTGTTTCTAATTTCCCGTATGAGCGCATGGTAACTATTGAACAGTTACAAGCAATGCTTGATCAAGCCAAAGCGGATGAAATTGAACCTGGCACAGTATTAGATGCATTATTATTGCCAACTGATACTGCGGTACAAGATTTACCAGCAGTAAACATTACGGCAGAAGCTGCAGTACATGTACTACATGGTAATCCTGTGGCTGCCGAGGTTGTTCCCGCTGAAGGCACTTTAGTGCGTATTACCGTTGGGGATACTGCAGAATTTATTGGTGTTGGTACCATTGATGCAAAAGGCATGTTGGCACCAAAGCGAGTAATGGCAAACGAACAAGAACAATAATGATACTAGTCGATCACAAGTGATTATGAACTTTAAATCATCATGATTATTGTGCATGAGTGACTTGAGATTAAAAGTAAAACTGGTTAATTATTCGCTTGTAGTTAGTTCCGCTGATCAGTATAATCCGCGGCTTGGGTGTCGGCTGAATCAGAGATTGGCGGCACAAATTAAAACATCTTGTATTAGGAATGAGTTATGTCTCTGAATGCAGAAACTAAAGCAGCAATCGTTGCAGATTACGCACAATGTGAAAATGATACTGGTTCTCCTGAAGTTCAGGTTGCACTTTTAACAGCGCAAATCAACCACCTTCAAGGTCACTTTGCTAACCATAAGCATGACCACCACAGCCGTCGCGGTCTACTACGCATGGTTTCTCGTCGTCGTAAGCTTCTAGATTACCTTAAAGGTAAAAACCTAGATCGTTACCAAGACTTGATCAAGCGTCTAGGCCTACGTCGCTAAGATTGCTTTAAGAAAGGAGCCCTAGGCTCCTTTCTTTTTATCTGCTCTTTTTATTGCTAATACCGCTATTATTGATTCGCCTTCCTGTCATCTTTTCTAATTTCGTCTACTATCTGTACCGAAGTTAAGCTCAAGTTTGTTGTATGAATGCTTAGGCAGAGATATGATAGGTGTCGAGTAAATAACTGCATATTTCCACTTGTTTTGACTTTACGAGTCGTTTTCGTCGACCTTCAGGTCGCGGCTAATAAAAGTTTTTTGATTATAAGAACTTTCATTAGTCGCGATACGTGAAATCATTACAAAAGTGGACATCATTACATGACGCTTATGTTTGTGTTGGTTATAATTAACCTGCAAATAGAAAGCGGAATATATTTAAGGAAATTCACGTGAATCCTATCGTAAAGACTTTCCAGTACGGTAACCACACGGTTACTCTAGAGACTGGTGTTATAGCACGTCAAGCGACTGCTGCAGTAATGGTTAGCATGGACGACACTTCAGTGTTCGTTTCTGTTGTTGGTAAAAAAACAGCAGTAGAAGGCCAAGACTTCTTCCCACTAACAGTAAACTACCAAGAGCGTACTTACGCTGCTGGTAAAATCCCTGGTGGTTTCTTCAAGCGTGAAGGCCGTCCTTCTGAAGGCGAAACACTGACTGCACGTCTAATCGACCGTCCAATCCGTCCGCTATTCCCTGACGATTTCAAAAACGAAGTACAAGTTATTGCAACAGTGGTTTCTGTAAACCCTGCTGTTAACCCTGATATGGTTACAATGATTGGTACTTCTGCAGCACTAGCTATCTCTGGTATTCCATTTAATGGTCCTATCGGTGCGGCACGTGTTGGCTACATTAATGATCAATTCGTTCTTAACCCAAGCAACGAAGAGCTAGAAGCAAGCCGTCTAGATCTTGTTGTTGCTGGTACTAAAGACGCAGTGCTAATGGTTGAATCAGAAGCTGATCGCCTATCTGAAGAGCAAATGCTACAAGCTGTTGTATTTGGTCATGACCAACAACAAGTTGTTATCAATGCAATCAATGAGTTTGCTGCTGAAGTTGCAACTCCTGCTTGGGATTGGACTGCGCCTGCTGAAAACACAGCACTTAAAGCTAAGATCGCTGAGTTAGCAGAAGCTAAGCTGGTTGAAGCTTACCAAATCACTGAAAAAATGGCTCGTTACGATCGCATCCACGAGATTGCTGCTGAAGTAAACGACGCGATTATTGCTGAAGATGTTGATGCAAACGCAAAAGAAATCCACACTATCTTCCACGATTTAGAGAAGACAGTTGTACGTGGCCGCATCATTGCTGGTCTTCCACGTATCGATGGTCGTGAAAAAGACATGGTTCGTGCGCTAGACGTACGTACTGGTGTTCTTCCACGTACTCACGGTTCTTCACTATTTACTCGTGGTGAAACACAAGCACTTGTTACGGCAACGCTTGGTACACAACGTGATGCGCAAATCATTGATAGCATCATGGGTGAGAAGAAAGATCACTTCCTTCTACACTACAACTTCCCTCCATACTGTGTAGGTGAAACAGGTTTCGTTGGTTCGCCTAAGCGTCGTGAAATTGGTCACGGTAAGTTGGCGAAGCGTGGTATTGCTGCGGTAATGCCATCTGTTGACGAATTCCCATACACAGTACGTGTAGTATCAGAAATCACTGAATCTAACGGTTCATCTTCAATGGCTTCTGTATGTGGTACTTCACTAGCGCTTATGGATGCTGGTGTGCCAATCAAATCATCTGTTGCGGGTATCGCAATGGGTCTTGTGAAAGAAGGCGATGATTTCGTTGTTCTTTCTGACATCCTTGGTGACGAAGATCACCTAGGTGACATGGACTTTAAAGTAGCGGGTACTGACGACGGTATCACAGCACTTCAGATGGATATCAAGATTGAAGGTATCACTAAAGAGATCATGGAAATTGCACTTAACCAAGCTAAAGGCGCGCGTAAGCACATCCTTAGCGTAATGGATAACGCAATTAACACACCTCGTGAAGAGATCTCTCAGTTTGCTCCTCGCATTCACATGATGAAGATCAACCCAGAGAAGATCAAAGATGTTATCGGTAAAGGTGGTGCAGTTATTCGTGCACTTACTGAAGAAACTGGTACTACTATCGAAATCGAAGACGATGGTACAGTGAAGATCGCTGCGACTGAAGGCACTGCTGCACAAGAAGCTATTCGTCGTATCGAAGAAATCACTGCTGATGTTGAAGTTGGTCGTGTTTACACTGGTAAAGTAATGCGTATCGTTGATTTCGGTGCGTTTGTATCAGTTATCGGTACTAAAGAAGGTCTAGTTCACATCTCTCAAATCTCACAAGATCGCGTAGAGAAAGTGTCTGATTACCTACAGATGGGTCAAGAAGTTCAAGTTAAAGTACTTGAAATCGACCGTCAAGGCCGTATCCGTCTAAGCATGAAAGAAGCAGTAGAAGCGCCAGCCGCAGCTCCTGCACAAGACGAACAGCCACAAGGCTAAGCGTTTTGCTAATATCATGATATAAAGGGGCTTAATAGCCCCTTTTTTTGATCTAAATATTGTCATAGGCGCAGGATCGTCGTTGATGTAACAGGGAGAACTGAGTTGATAATACGTTATATTCGATATGTTGTAGTTGCTACGGCATTGGTACTAAGCGGATGTTCTGCGATGCCTACCAAATGGAGTCAGCCCCCGATGGCAATCCCTTATCAACCTAGTTTGCAGCAGCAAATTCAGTTGGCACGGATTGAGCAAATATTACAACAACCTAATATTCCTCAAGCAACGTTAGCGACTATTTATTATGATCGTGGTTTATTGCATGACAGCTTAGGTTTACGTGATTTTGCGCGACTTGATTTTAATAAGTCACTTAATTTAAATCCTAATCAACCTGATTTATTTAATGTGGCAGGGGTGATATTTACTCAAATGGGGATGTTCGATTCTGCTTATGAATCGTTTGATTCAACTCTGGATTTAGATCCTAATCATCCTTATGCACACCGTAATCGTGGTATTGCGCTTTATTATGGTGAGCGTTACGCTTTAGCGAATGATGATTTATTGCCGCATTATCAGCAGGATATTAATGATCCTTATCGTGTAATTTGGCTATATGTTAATGATTTGAAATTTACACCACAGCAAGCACTAGCGTTACTTCAACAACGTTATGCCGCCAGTGATAAGCAAGATTGGGGTTGGCAGATAGTGCGGATGTATCTTGGTGAAGTCACTGAAGAGCAATTTTTAACTGATATTGCTCAGAACAGTAAAGACAATGAGCAATTAGCTTTGCGATTGACTGAAGGCTATTTTTATTTAGCGCAACGCTATCAACAGCAACAAGATTATTCAACAGCAGTTATGCTGTATAAATTAGCTTTATCAGGCAATGTGTATGAGTTTATTGAGCACCGTCTATCGTTGCTTGAATTGAGTCGTATTTTTACAGCAGAACAAAATGCAGTGCCTGAGCTATCTTCACCAAACGAATAATACTTATGATTTTCTATAAAAATAGCCGCTATGATTAGCGGCTATTTTTTATTCTACTGAACCTTGAACCTTGAACCTTGAACCTTGAACCTTGAACCTTGAACCTTGAACCTTGAATCTCTAACGAATATTCAATCCCGCTAAATTATGCCAGTAGCCATTACATTGATGACTATCAGCAAGAGGATGACGAATATCACCTTGTTCATTGGCACGGAAATCATCAATTAAAGTTAGAGTATCAAGTCCCATAGGGCTTAATCGAACCACATCGACCATGTCTTTCATGCCTTTCAAATCGTTAATCAAGTTATAGCAATAACCAGATTGAGTTTGAATGCCATTAAGGGTGAAGACTTTCTGATCTTCTTGGCTGTTAACTGTGATCCCTTGTGAATACTTAATACAACATGTTTCGCAATCATCTTTGGCTTTATTTTCAGCACGAGCAGTAAAACAGCGAGCTGAGTAGGCTAATGGTAAGTAACCATAGCTAAAAACTTCGGTTTCAAATTGATCACGGATCCCGAGTTTTTCACATTCAGTTAAAGTATTACTTAGCCAATCACGTGACAGCTCGACAGGCATACACCAACGGGTCATTCCTTGTTTAACAAACAGCTTTAAAGTCTGTGCGTTATAGCAGTTAACCGCAGGGCCTACGACAAAAGGGACATTATTTTGTGAGGCAAGTTGAATTGCCGATACATCATTAGCTTCAACAATAAAGTCGCCATTATCGATGTATTTTTTCATAATGCTAACTTCGCTAGGGGCTTCTAACAACGCCATGGTTGATAGCACGACTTGTTTACCATTTGCCGCTAGTTCTTTTGCTATATCAATCCATTGGGCTGTTTTAAGTGCGCGACGTTTAGAGCACACTGTTTCCCCTAAATAAATCACATCAACATTGCTATGTTTTGCTTGTTGATAGAACGTTTCAACATCATGCTGAGGCCAAAAATAAAGTAATGGCCCAAGTGAATATTTCATTAATGATCCCTTATTGCCATTTGCGGTGGTATGCACCTAATGTTGTTTGTTTGCCTTCAGACAAATTCCCTAAGCATGAATTCCATGCAGGATTAACTGTGTAGCCTTTTGGGTTTGCTAAGTAGTGGTCAATTGCCGCACGCCAAGTACGGGTCACCTGTTCTACATAAGCAGGACTACGTTGGCGGCCTTCAATTTTGACTGACGCAATATTGGCTTTAAATAGTTCAGGTAAAATATCAAGGGTATTAAGGCTGGTAGGCTCTTCAAGTGCATGGTAACGCTTTTGTTCACCATCAATATTAATATCAAAACGGCCTTTACATAGCGTTGGATAGCCCGCATTTTCACCTTTAGCATAGCGATCAATTAAGATTTCATTTAAGCGCGACTCTAATCCTTGAGGCGTCTCTTGCCAGCGAACATATTTTGCAGGTGAACAAGCACCGACGGTATTTGGTGATTCACCTGTCATGTATGAGGATAAATAACAGCGACCTTCAGACATGATACATAAGCTACCAAAGGCAAATACTTCTAACTGCATGTCTGTGTTTCGTGCTAATTGCTTTACCTGATGCATCGACAATACTCGCGGTAACACTACGCGCTTAATATTGAAATTTTGTTTGTAGTAATCAATCGCAGCAGTATTAGTTGCAGAAGCTTGAACTGATAAGTGCAATTCTAAATCAGGATAGGTGGTTGCAGCATATTCAAGAACACCAATGTCCGCCACTATCAGCGCATCCACACCCATTGCCGCGGCATTATCAACCGCTTTTATCCAACGATTAAAACCATCAGGATGGGCAAAGGTATTTAAAGCAACATGTAATTTACGATTATGATCTTTTACATATTGCACTGCTTTTTCTAATTTGCGCTCGGTAAAGTTTAAACCAGCAAAGTGACGGGCGTTAGTATCGTCTTTAAAACCAATATAAACCGCATCCGCACCATTATCGATAGCGGTTTTTAATGCTGGCAAATTACCAGCTGGGCAAAGAAGCTCCATGTTATTTATTATCCAATCTTTGCGTAAAAACATTACCATCATAGTAAAAGCGTTTAGCGGTGCAGATCTTGATGCGAGGCAGGTTTTGTTGATATTAAACAATAAAATTGTTACTAAATAATTATTTTTTTAGATTTATATCAATCGTTGAGATAATTTTTTTCTTTTAATAACAAGGCTTCTAACTCTTGTTTTGGCATGGGGCGATGAAAATGAAATCCTTGAATATAATCACAATTAAGGTTTGATAATAATGTTGCTTGTTGGTGGGTTTCGATACCTTCAGCGACCACACTCATATTGAGTGATTTACCTAAATTAATAATATTTTCTATCAGCGTAATTTGTTTAGGAATAGTATCAATGTCTTTGATAAAAGCGCGATCAATTTTGAGTTCATCAAGGGGGAAGCGTGCTAAATAAGACAAGGATGAATACCCCGTACCAAAGTCATCAATAGATAACGCAAAGCCTTGTTGTTTAATAGCATTCAGCATTTGGATAGTATGTTCGCCATCACTCATTACCGTACTTTCGGTAAGTTCAAAGGTAAAATCAGCGGCATTAATGCCTGTTGATTGGCGCAGTTTATTGACAAAACTAATCAATTTAGGATTTTCAAATTGTAGTGATGATAAGTTAATCGCAACTCGACCTTTTAATAGTTGTTGTTTTTTCCATTGGTTAACGGTGGTAAAGACTTCTCGCATCACCACTTGACCTAGTTGTTCGATTAATCCTGAACGTTCAGCAACGGGAATAAATTGAGCTGGACTAATGTAACCTTCAACGGGGTGTTTCCAGCGAACTAATGCTTCAGCGCCATCAATTTCAAAATTTTTGGCGTTTACTTTAGGTTGATACCATACTTCTAAGCCATTATTTTGCAATGCTTTTTGAAGTTCAATTTCAAGCCATAACCGCATTCGTGCTTCTTTACTCATAGCGTCACTGAAAATAACGAGTCGGTTGCGGCCGCGGCTTTTGGCTTCATACATGGCAGTATCAGCATTTTGAAGCATTATTCGTGCATCATGACCGTTACCTGGTGATTTAACCATACCGATTGAGCAAGAAAGGTGTTTGCTAAAATAATGCAGATCAAAGGGCTGATTAATTAAATTAATGATCTGCTCTGCAATCATTTCACCACTATTTTCGTGTTCTGGATATGTCAATATAACTGCAAATTCATCGCCACTTAAATGGCCGACAATGGCATCCTCTGGTAACTGCTGTTGTAACCTTTGGGCTATTTCTTGTAGAACTTTATCACCAATATGATGGCCCAATGAATCATTAATATTTTTGAAATTATCAATGTCTATGTAGAGCATAAATAACGGTGTATTGCTTTTCATGAGTTGATCGAGTTGACGACTAAATCCATAGCGATTGAGCAAACCTGTTAATGGATCTAATTGTGTTAATTGTTCAATTTTATGCTGCTGGTTATCACTGGGTGTGGAGAGAGAGAGTTTTACTAATAAAGCCGCTTCTCCCAAAATTGTAATCGGGGTGGTTGTTATTATTAACGGGGCTTGTTCGGTATTATTAATTGCATAATAGTGTTGATCATTAGTGTGGGATGTTGGTGCCGATGTATTACTGTGGCAGGGATGGTGATTACTATCTAACAATAAATGATTAAGCTTTTTACCGAGTAACATGTTTTTTGAGGGCATGCCTAATAACTCAACGGCACGTTGATTGGCATTGTTGATAATGTTTTTTTCTACAATACAAATACCATCAGTCATAAGTTGTTGAAGTTGGCTTAATTGATGCTCAGATTCTTGTAATGAATTGATAAGAATATGGCGTTCTGAGGTGTCAATTGAGTGTGAAATGATATGACTGATTTTACCCTGTGCATTTGTTAATGGTGCTAAACTAATATGCAAACTGGTGTGATGGGAGGTGTCATTAATTGTTATTTCGGCTTCAATCACTTCACCATTAAACGCACGTTCATAATAAGGCTTTAAACATTGATAGTAGTCGTTACCTAGGGTATCGATATCATTACTGCCAATGAGTTCATGCTGTTGCTTACCACTGATATCACTATAACGAGTATTAACATTAGAGTAACAATGTTGTTCATCAAGAATCGCAAACAGAAAAGGACTATTATTTGTCAGTAGTGGGAACCAATAGTCGAGTTGTTCACTTTGCATAAATGTTTGATCCTTGGTAATCATCGTTTTTATATTAATAATAAGGCATTGTAGCTGCATGGCTAGTGTAAATGTTAGTCAACATAAATATAATGCTCATTAACAAAATAATGACTTGTTTTAATCAAGCAATTGCTTTTTTTTGACTTAAGGCATAAAACAAATGGCGAAGGTTGCCATACAATTCATTTTTAGTGTTCGACTTTAAATAGGAAAACAAATAGTGATTGCTCAACTTAGAAAACAATTGGTTCAACATGGTCCGGCATTGTTACGTGTCCCCGCTAAATTGACGCCTTTCTCTCTTCAGAAAAAGATCATGTTAGAGAGCCTTGCAATGGTTTTCAAAGAAGCATTGGCTGATGGTGATTTTGAATTTCTTGAAGATCGGTGGTTAAAGGTTGAAGTTCGTGATTTAGATCTTCAATGGTTTATTAGCTATCAAGATGAGAAATTAGTTGTTGCAGAGCAATGTGAGCATCATGATGTGAGTTTTAGCGGCGAATGCAATGATTTAGTCTTAATTGCTGCCCGTAAAGAAGATCCTGATACATTGTTCTTTCAACGTCGTCTTCGTATTGAAGGGGATACTGAGCTGGGATTAGAAGTAAAGAATTTAATGGACAGTATCGATCTTGATTCTTTACCTTCACCGGTGAAATTTGTGTTACAGCAATCTGCTGATTTTATTCATCAAGGAATGCAAACAAACGCAATCAAAAATGAGGTAGTACATGCTCATCAGATCTGAAGCTCCCGCTGATATTTTATTGATTGATCGATTGTTAAAATCAGTTTTTGAGACTGATGCAGAAGCTAATTTAGTGATGCGCTTACGTGAAAATGGCTGTCGAACTTTATCATTGGTGGCTTGTACTGATGACGGTGAAGTGATTGGCCATGCTTTTTTTAGCCCCGTAACTATTGCAGGACAAGAGACTAATTGGCAAGGACTTGCTCCCTTATCTATTCATGAAGATCACCGTCATCAAGGCGTTGGTTTAGCATTATTAGCAGAGGCTCAAGCAACATTAGCTGATTTTGATTATCCTGCTGTTGTGGTTGTTGGTGATCCTAATTATTACCATCGTGCAGGTTATCAAATGGCTTTGCAGCATGGTTTAACTTGTCGTTGGCCTAATACAGATGAAGCTTTTATGGTGTTAGAAATTGCATCTGGCAGTGTGCAACAACATCAAGGTTTGGTTGAGTATTGTGAAGAGTTTAATGCATTAGCATAAATAATGTGCTGATGGCATAGCGGTAAATGAAAAGTCACGATCTTGCTTTTAATGCGGTAGTTTAATGACTAAACGCGAAGCAGAGAGTGACTTTTTTGTATCTATTCATAAGTTATTCATAAAATGTGCAATAAAGTTAATATTGAGAAGTAAGAACTCTTTATTTGTCATTTGGATTAATATTCGATGATGGTATTTTCTTACCAAGAGAGAACCATTAAGGAATAGTATTCATGATCCCACGTAGCATTACCTCACCAAAAAAATTCATTATCGGTCAGAATTTATTACCACAACTAGGCGGTTTTATTAACGATTTTGGTAATAATGCTGTATTGATTTGTGATGAATTTATTCTTAATAAAGTGAAAGAAGAAGCATTACCTGCGTTACAACAAGCAGGCATTGGCGCTCATGCAGAACAATTTCAATATGAATGTACTGATACTGAAATTGGTCGTATCCATGAGATCGTAAAACACCGCGGTGCAAATGTGGTTGTGGGCATTGGTGGTGGTAAAACCATGGATGTCGCCAAAGCCGTGGCGCATTTTGCTAAAATTCCGGTAATTATTTTTCCAACTATCGCTTCAACAGATGCGCCTTGTACTGCGTTATCTGTAGTATATAAAGATAACGGAGAATTTGACCGTTACTTGTTCCTACCTCAAAACCCTGATGCTGTTATTGCTGATACTGGCATTATTGCTGCAGCACCAACTAAGTTCTTTGCTGCAGGTATTGGTGATGCACTAGCAACCTTCTTTGAAGCACGTGCATGTTGTTATGCTGACGGTTTAAACCTAGTCCAAAAACGCGTATCACGTACGGGTCTTGGTATGGCACTTATGTGCTATGAATTGATTGTTGAAAACGTTGAAATGGCAATGGATGCAGCACGTCGTCATGTAGTGACTCCAGCATTAGAAGAAATGGTTGAAGCAACAATTTACTTAAGTGGTATCGGCGCAGAATCAGGCGGTTTAGCAGCAGCACACGCGGTTAGCAACGGTATGTCTTCATTACCACAATTACACCATATTCAGCATGGTGAAAAAGTGGCGTTTGGTTTGCTAACTCAATTAGTCTTAGAGAAAGCAGATGCTGAAGAAATTGAAAATGTTATTTATGTAATGAAAACAGCAGGTTTACCATTAACATTAGCTGATTTTGGTATTGAAGAAATGGTGGAAGCTGAATGGCGTCAAGTGGCAGAGATTGCTTGTGCTGAAGGTGACACTATGTGCAATATGACCGTTAAAGTTAATGCTGATCGTGTTTACCAAGCAATGGTTGCAGCTGATGCATTAGCACAACGTTACCATGACTAAAATGTCATGCTGATGATGATTAAATAATAATAATCAATGCCGACATAATGTCGGCATTGTTGTTTTTAAGCGGTTGAAGACAGAAGATGATAGTTTATGGGTACAAAGCAGTGCGGATTTGCTAGGATCAGCCTCCATTTATATTCCATAGCAGGTAGGGTATGAAGCAACGCGATATTCAAGTGTTACAGGAAATGGGAATCACTTATTGGCAAGTGCGCAAGCCTGAACTTTTTCCTAATCAAGTGCTACCTGTGATCAATCTGCCCGCTGAGTGTAAGCTACTTTTTATTACGGCAGAGGAATTGGATGAGCATGATGCTTGGCTGTTTGGACGTATTTTATCAAGTATGAAATTGACGCCACAGCAAGCATTATCCTTGCCGTTATCGGCACTTGATCAAATCGCAGAGCACCAGTTAACGTGGTGTTGGTTTGCAGGTTGCCAAGGGACATACCCGACGGGGTGTCAGGTTCTGAATTCGGCCTCATTAAAACTTATGCATAATGATCCTTCATCTAAGAAAGCATTATGGCAACAGATTTGTAGTTATGACTCATAAAATTATTCCATTAGAAGCACACCATACTGACGATGTGTGGCGTATAGAACAAGCGGCCAACACTTTTCCGTGGGCTGAATCAATGATTCGCAAAGAGCCGAACCGTATTGCGGCTAACTATGTATTAGTGGTTGATGAGCAGGTGGTGGGTTATTGCTTTGGCCAATTAGTCGCAGGGGAAGGTACATTACTAAATATTGCTATTGATCCTACTCAGCAACGTAAAGGCTATGGCAAATTATTACTTAATGGTTTTATTGATGCGCTAGAAGCAAAGCAAGCAGAAGAAATCTGGCTTGAAGTACGCGAGAGTAATACCGGTGCGTACAAGCTTTATGAAGCAACTGGATTTAATGAAACTAATCGCCGTATTGGTTATTACCCTGCAGTTGATGGCCGTGAAGATGCATTGATCATGGCTTATATGTTTATGCCTTTTGGCTAACAGATATAAGTATTGATTGAGGAATAAAAAGGGTCTTTTAAAGACCTTTTTTATTTTTAGTTATCACCTAATTATTGGATGTTAACTAAAGGCGGCAATCCTTGTAGGATCAATTTTGTTTGTTGCTCAGATAAATCATAGTTAAAAAATTGATGATAAAAAGCTTGGGTTATTGTTACTAAGTTATCAGTTGCAAATAATTGAGGATGAAATTGTTTGGCCGCCCACTGAATTTGTAACGCACTTTCGGTACCATAACGATCCCAAGGGAAAACACCACTTGGGTTGCGTAAAATATTTCCTGTTGTAATCGCGTTAAGTTGAGCGAGCAAAGATGCATTAGGACAGGTTAATAAGCTACCCGCATTTGCCGCTAATATTATAATATCCGGTTGCCATGCCAGTAATTGTTCAGCTGAAATTGGCTGCATGTTGCCATTAATCGCCGCAACATTTCTTCCGCCCGCAATATTTATCCAGTCATTGATAAGTGTATTTTTCCCATCTACTTTTAATGGATTTAATGATGAAATATGTACTACTGTAGGACGTTGATCTGTCGTTAATTTTACGATTTTTTTACCTATTCGATGTAATTGTTGGTTAAGGTATTGATTATATTGAGTGGCTTTTTGTAACGAAGATTTATCACCGAGAACGTGAGCGGTTAGCTGTAATGTTTGTTGTAATCCTGAAAGGGTTGAAAAATAAACTTGAATAACAGGAATACCAACACGTTGTAAACTTGCTATCTGTGGATCGCCTTTGACGACAAAAGCTAATTCCGTTTGATGTGTTACTAATGCTTCAGCATTAAATTGCCGCCCATTAATAAGCAGTGCTTTATTTAGTGATGGTTGTATTTTAAACATCCAAGGTTGACTGCTAGGATGGTTAACTGTCGCCATTATTTTATTTCCTGCGCCTAATGTCATCATTAATGATGCATGAGCAAACCACCCATCGGCAATACGAGTTATTGGGGCTGATAATATTATTTTCTTTCCCGCATCATCCGTGATAATTCGATCAGCAGCAAACAGTCGTGGGGAGAGCGTTAATATCAAGATTATATTTATCCACTGAAGTAATGTTTTCATGTAACGACCTATTTAATATTATTTTTTAGGAATAAAAAAACGTGCTTGTCCGATATTAATATCATCGACCTGAGTGTTATAAAGCTCTGCAATTAAGTTAGAGGTAATTATTTTCTGTGGTGAACCTGATGCGATGATTTTTCCTTGTTGCATGGCTAAAACATGATCGGCAAATAAGAAAGTATGCTCAGGACTATGCGTGATAGTAATAATCGTTTTTCCTTCATGAGCAATCGTTTTTAGTAACAGTAATAATCTTATTTGACTGCCATAATCTAAGCCATTTGTTGGCTCATCAAGCAGGATTATTGGTGTTTGTTGTACCAGTGCGCGAGCAATAAGTGTTCGTTGACGCTCTCCACCTGATAAGGTGTTATAAGTGCGAGATTGTAAGTGAGTGATCGCCATTTGTTGCATCACTTGCTCAATATATTGCTGTTGTTGTTGGTCGATTGAATTGAAAAACCCAGTTTTAGGTAGACAGCCTTGTTCCACAATTTGTCTGGCAGTAAATGGAAAATGAGGAATATGTTGCTGTGGAACATAGGCAATATTTTGTGCTATTGCTTGTCGTGGCCATTGTGTTAATGGTTTTCCTAACAGATGAATCATACCTGAAGTAGGTTGAATTAAACCTAATAATAATCGCAATAAGGTCGTTTTCCCCGCGCCATTAGTGCCTAATAAAGCAATACTGTTTCCTGCTGAGACCTTGAAATTAATATTCTGTAAAATCGTGGTTTTATTTAGCTGATAATTAACATTTTCAATGTTAAGCAAGACCATGACTATTTCTTCCCATTTTGCTGAGTAATAAAAAGAAAACGCTCGCTCCTAATAATTCAGTAACAACGCCGAGTGGAATTTCTCCATCGCCAATTAAACGAGCAATATCATCAGCAACTAATAAAAAACAGGCGCCTAAAATAGCACTCAGAGGGAGAACGCGTTGATGGCTAGCGCCAAAAATAAGACGAGTAAGATGGGGAATTAGTAGCCCTATCCAACCAATAATTCCAGCAAGACAAACGGTTAACGCCGAGATAATGGTTGCTAAAAAAATAATACCGTAACGAAGATGAATAACAGGTATTCCTAGGCTCAAAGCCTCATCATCACCAAGAGAAATAACATCAAGTATTCGTCCTAAAAGTATTAATAGCATCGAGGCTATAATGATAATTGGAGCTGTAATAGTAAGTAAGGGAATAGAAACTGTGCTTAAACTTCCCAGAAGCCAAAAAATAATACTGGGTAATTGTTCTTGAGGATCAGCAAGATATTTTACTAGAGTAAGTAATCCGGCAAAGAGGGCATTGCTAATAATACCGCCTAAAAGTAAATAAAGAATTGAATGTCCACCAATACTGCGAGCGATTAAGAGCCCGAGAATAACGGCAATTAAGCCACTAATGACGGCTAATAATGAGACACCAAATATATTTACGTGATAGACCATACCTAATGCGGCTCCAAACGCACACCCATTAAGGACCCCTAATAATCCCGGTGATACTAACGGATTTCGAAATACAGCTTGAAAAGTGGTGCCTGCAATCGCCAATCCTGCTCCGATAATGATCGCTGCGATGATTCTTGGTAAGCGAGATTGGATAATAATAGTAAGTAAAATATGACTGTTGACATTTAAAGCATGATTTGAGGACCAAAGATGGTGTAGGAGATTAATAATATCATTGATAGTTAAAGGATAACGGCCTAGCAATAAAGATATACAGGTAAGCAGACTTAATCCTAATAGTGTTAAGAGTAATGGTCGATGTAATGTTGGTGATTGTTGATGAATATGCATGGTTGTTAAAACTGACATCATTTTTAAGATCGAGAAAATTCGATGTATACTAAACTATATATCGAATTTTATACAAGCGAAAAAAAACCGTCAGTCTGTAAACTGACGGTTTTTTATTTAATGACTATCTTATTTAGTGTTCACGAGTCGCGCGGAAGTCACCTTCAGGGAAACGTTCTTTAGCAAGATTTAGGTTAACCATGGTTGGTGCGATGTAAGATAAATTATCACCACCATCTAATGCTAGATGAGATTGGTTTTTACGCTTGAACTCTTCAAGCTTCTTGGCATCACTACATTCAACCCAACGTGCTGTTGCAACGTTAACGCCTTCGTAAATAGCTTCAACGTTGTATTCTGCTTTAAGACGCGCTACAACCACATCAAACTGAAGCACACCCACTGCACCCACGATCAGATCGTTGTTTTGTAGCGGACGGAAGACCTGCACAGCACCTTCTTCTGAAAGTTGCACTAAGCCTTTTAACAATTGCTTTTGCTTTAGTGGATCTTTTAGACGAATACGACGGAAAAGTTCCGGCGCAAAGTTTGGAATACCAGCAAACTTCAGATCTTCACCTTGAGTAAAGGTATCACCGATTTGAATTGTACCGTGGTTGTGTAGACCTATAATGTCACCCGCATAAGCAACTTCTGCTCGTGAACGGTCACCCGCCATGAAGGTTACTGCATCAGAAATACTGACGTTTTTACCGGTACGAACATGGTTCATTTTCATACCTTGGTCGTAAGTACCAGATACAATACGCATAAATGCAATACGGTCACGGTGTTTAGGGTCCATGTTTGCTTGGATCTTAAACACAAAGCCTGAGAATTTCTCTTCCGTTGCTTCAACTTCACGGGTATTAGCTTGGCGAGGTAATGGTGCTGGAGCCCATTCAGTTAAGCCGTCAAGCATATGGTCAACACCAAAGTTACCCAATGCAGTACCAAAGAATACCGGTGTTAGTTCACCCGCTAGAAAGAGTTCACGATCAAATTCATTTGATGCGCCAATAACAAGTTCTAGTTCTTCACGTAAGTTAGCTGCAAGATCACTACCGATAGCAACGTCGAGCTCAGGGTTATCTAAGCCTTTAATAATACGTTGTTCTTGAATAGTATGACCTTGACCTGTGCTGTAAAGAATCGTTTCATCACGGTGAATATGGTAAACACCTTTGAACTCTTTACCACAGCCGATAGGCCATGAAATTGGTGCACATGCCATACCTAATTCAACTTCAACTTCATCAAGCAATTCCATTGGATCACGTGTTTCACGGTCCAATTTGTTCATGAAGGTAACAATAGGTGTGTCACGTAGACGCGTTACTTCCATTAGCTTACGGGTACGATCTTCGACACCTTTAGCGGCATCGATAACCATTAGACATGAGTCAACGGCTGTTAGGGTACGGTAAGTATCTTCTGAGAAGTCTTCGTGTCCGGGAGTATCCAGTAAGTTAACCAAACAAGCATTGTAAGGAAACTGCATTACCGATGTAGTTACTGAGATACCACGTTCTTTTTCCATCTCCATCCAGTCAGATTTAGCATGCTGGTTAGAGCCACGACCTTTTACGGTACCCGCTTTTTGGATCGCGTTTCCGAACAACAATACCTTTTCAGTAATGGTAGTTTTACCCGCATCGGGGTGGGAGATAATAGCGAAAGTACGACGTTTCGATACTTCGCCTTGAAACAGTGTTTGCGACATTAGCATGTTCTTTTTGAATGGAGTGCGTTATTCACTATTGTCGCTGATTTTATCCTTATACTCAATCTAGCCGCAGCGAGAATTCCTCACAAAGGTAAATAATGCCCTGTTTGATGGCTAATTCACGGCATAATAGCGATCACTTACTGAATATAGAGACTCAAATTATGACGGTAATCGTAAAACAACCGCTTGTGATAGATAGTCATTGTCATTTTGACTTTGCACCATTTGCAGCCGATCCCGCTCAAGCATGGACGCAAGCTCAGCAAGTGGGAGTGAAAGCGATGGTTATTCCGACGGTTGGTAGCCAGAATTGGCACACTGTCGCAACTTTATGCCAACAATTCTCCGGCCTATATTATGGATTAGGTATTCATCCTTTTTTTAGTCATCAACATTCTGCTGATGTGGTGGCTGCATTAACACACCAACTCACTAATGCTAAAAATGATGAACGATGTGTAGCGATAGGTGAGTGTGGGTTAGATTTTGCCGTCGCTGATGTTAATCGAGATCAACAATTACAGTGGCTACAGGCTCAATTTCAATTAGCCAATGAGTATCATTTACCCGTGATGTTACATTGCCGTAAAGCTTTTCCTGAATTACTTAAATTATTGCGCCAGCAGCCACTTAAAATGGGGGGTGTTTATCATGGTTTTAGCGGTAGTTACCAACAGGCAACTCAGCTAGTTGATCTTGGCATTAAAATTGGTGTTGGTGGCACCATTACTTATCGTCGTGCTCAAAAAACACGGGATACAGTAGCAAAATTACCGTTATCTGCATTGTTATTAGAGACGGATGCGCCTGATATGCCAGTATCAGGGTATCAAGGGCAACCAAATCGGCCTGAGCGTTTAGTCGATATTGTCACAGTATTAGCAGATATAAGGGGGGATACTTATGCACAAATAGCACAAGCAACAACCTTAACATGTACTGAATTATTTCAAATAAAGCTGTGATTTTGCTGCCAAAGCCAAACGTTTGCGTAATTTATTCGGCTGGTGGTGTAAGTGTAATGTGATGCGAGTCACAATAGCTGATTATGGTACATCAAATTTCCTCATAAACTGTGATCTTTGCATTACATCATCATCAGCTCCATGAGTATAATGCGCCGACTCTATAAAAGAGCTTAACTGTCAATACGCCAAAACTTAACTATAGGATTCCATAAATCATGAGCCTGCTAATGAGCCTAGTTGGGATGGTGGTACTGCTATTACTTGCCGTACTTCTATCTGATAACCGTAAAGCGATCAATTTACGTACTGTTGGTGGCGCATTTGCTATCCAATTTTTATTGGGTGCATTTGTACTCTATGTACCAGTAGGCCGTGATGTGCTGTATGGCATGTCTCAAGCAGTAGCTAACGTTATTGGCTATGGTAATGACGGTATTAACTTCTTATTTGGTGGCTTAACATCAAACAAGATGTTTGAATTATTCGGTGGCGGTGGCTTTGTCTTCGCACTACGTGTACTGCCTGTTATCGTATTCTTCTCTGCACTTATCAGCGTGTTGTACTACATTGGCGCGATGCAAATTGTTATCAATGTTCTTGGCGGTGGTTTACGTAAAGTTCTTGGCACTTCTCACGCAGAATCAATGTCAGCAACAGCTAATATTTTTGTAGGTCAAACAGAAGCGCCATTAGTTATTCGCCCGTTTGTTCCTAAGATGACTCAGTCTGAGCTGTTTGCGGTAATGTGTGGTGGTTTGGCATCAGTTGCTGGTGGTGTTCTTGCAGGTTACGCGCAGATGGGTGTTCCTCTAGAGTACTTGATTGCCGCTTCATTTATGGCAGCACCGGGTGGTCTACTATTTGCTAAAATCATTAAGCCTGAAACTGAGCAACCTATTGAGCAGATTGCAGGTAATGATGAAGATGAAAGCGAAGAAAAACCAGCGAACATTATTGACGCAGCAGCAGCTGGTGCATCATCTGGTATGCAACTAGCACTAAACGTTGGCGCAATGTTACTTGCATTCATCGGTCTAATTGCATTAATCAACGGTATGCTTGGTGGTATTGGTGGTTGGTTCGGTATGCCACAACTAACACTAGAGTTAATTCTAGGTTACGTATTCTCACCACTTGCATTCCTTATTGGTGTGCCATGGGGTGAAGCACAAGTTGCTGGTTCATTCATCGGTCAAAAAATTGTTGTTAACGAATTTGTTGCTTACTTAAACTTTGCCCCTTACCTAAAAGATGTGGCTGATGGCGGCATGATAGTTGCGCAGACGGGTGCTGAAATGACTGATAAGACTAAAGCTATCATCTCATTTGCATTGTGTGGTTTCGCAAACCTATCTTCAGTAGCAATTCTACTGGGTGGTTTAGGTGGTCTTGCACCAACACGTCGTGCTGAAATCGCTCGCTTTGGTATGAAGGCTGTGGCAGCGGGTACATTATCTAACCTAATGTCAGCGACGATTGCAGGTCTGTTTATTACCCTTGCATCATAGTTATAAAGTAACCGTTATAAAGTAATAGTTACCTCAGATAAAAAACGCCATGGTTCACACTGTGGCGTTTTTTTTCGTTCGCAAAAAGTAATGAAATTTAAGTTTGGTTTAATGTAATAAAATCGATTGCGTTCCCCTTTCTGAATTTTCACTCTGTTATTATTCTCTTATAGAAACAGTATCGCGGTTATTATTGATTACGTTACTTGTGTTATTTGCATCATAAATAAAACACAGGCAATAAATGGGATTTTTTATGTCTCAGTTGCATGAGTTGTGAAAACACTTTTGATTTCAGTAAACATATTATCCACCACAGGAAACACGAGATTGATGGTCGAGTTGTGGTTGAGTTGATATTATACGTAAGTAAAAACCTGAACAGATAAAGGCAACTTAGTCTTGTTCGAAGTAGCTTACGCGGTGCTAAGGATAGCAATCAGAAAATAGTGATTTATCTTTCTGGGTCTTCAAGGAATAAAGTCCGACTATAGATGACAGCGATAGTGAATATCGTTGCACGCAGTGAAAGAATATCAAACACTGCTGAATTTATACTGAGTATTCAGGTAGCAATATTAACACTACCGCGATCAAACATTACGACTGGAGAGAGTCATGAGCGATTTAAAAGCTGCAGCACTACGTGCATTAAAATTAATGGATCTTACAACATTAAATGAAGACGACACTGATGAAAAAGTGATCGCATTATGTAAGAACGCAAAAACAGTTGTTGGTAACACTGCTGCAGTATGTATCTACCCTCGTTTTATTCCAGTAGCTAAGAAGCAGTTACGTGAGCAAGGTACACCTGATGTACGTGTTGCAACAGTAACTAACTTCCCACACGGTAATGACGATATTGAAATCGCTGTTGCTGAAACGAAAGCAGCTGTTGCTTATGGCGCAGACGAAGTAGACGTAGTGTTCCCATACCGCGCACTGATTGCTGGCAATGCAGAAGTAGGCTTTGAGCTTGTTAAGCAATGTAAAGCAGCGTGTGGCGATAACGTACTTCTAAAAGTTATCATCGAAACTGGTGAGCTAAAAACAGAAGCTTTAATTAAGCAAGCGTCTGAAATTTGTATTAATGCTGGCGCTGATTTTATTAAAACATCAACAGGTAAAGTGCCTGTAAATGCAACGCCTGAGTATGCTGAAATCATGCTGAATGTAATTAAAGACATGGGCGTAGCAAAAACAGTTGGCTTTAAGCCTGCTGGTGGCGTGCGTACTGCTGAAGATGCTCAACAATACCTAGCAATGGCAAACACTATTCTTGGTGATGAGTGGGCAGATAGCCGTCATTACCGTTTTGGTGCATCAAGCCTACTTGCTAATTTACTTCACACATTAGGTGAAGGCGAGCAAGCAGCACAAGGCGGTTACTAAGCTTTTGCTAATTAAGGTGGTGTAATGCCACCTTATTATTTTCAAACTTTATTAAGCACAGCACTAATTATTTTATATTAGTGACAATTATCTATTTTATTTACCATTATTTTCAATGATGTCCTGATATCACTGAATGGATTCGTACACGTAAAATTTGGCAAAATAATAGTCAGATTTTTAAATTGTATCGTTTATAAAATAGATGATCTTTTCGATTGAAATACATATCAGTAAGAGGATCGTCATGTATTTACCTCAAGAAATTATTCGTAAAAAACGCGACAACATTGCTCTAACAGCCGATGAAATTAGTTTCTTCATTCAAGGTGTTGCCAACAATACGGTATCTGAAGGCCAAATCGCTGCTTTTGCAATGGCGATTTATTTTAATGATATGACTATGGATGAGCGCGTTGCTTTAACCTGTGCCATGCGTGATTCTGGAATGGTAATCGATTGGGGGCATATGAATTTTGATGGTCCTATTGTTGATAAGCACTCAACCGGTGGTGTGGGTGATGTGACCTCTTTAATGCTGGGCGCTATGGTAGCGGCATGTGGTGGCTATGTACCAATGATCTCTGGTCGTGGTCTTGGTCATACTGGTGGTACGTTAGATAAGTTGGAATCGATTCCAGGTTATAACATTACGCCAAGCAATGAAGTGTTCGGTAAAGTAACCAAAGAAGCGGGTGTAGCAATTATCGGTCAAACGGGTGATTTAGCCCCTGCTGATAAACGTGTGTACGCAACTCGTGATGTAACCGCAACGGTTGATAATATTTCATTGATCACCGCGTCTATTTTGTCTAAGAAATTGGCGGCTGGTTTAGATTACTTAGTAATGGATGTAAAAGTAGGTTCTGGCGCATTTATGCCAACTTACGCGGCATCAGAAGAGTTAGCAAAATCAATTGTAGCTGTTGCCAATGGCGCAGGTACATGTACATCGGCATTGTTGACTGATATGAATCAAGTGTTAGCATCAACTGCGGGTAATGCACTTGAAGTACGTGAAGCGGTACAGTTTTTAACGGGTGAATACCGTAACCCTCGTTTATATGAAGTAACGATGGCATTGTGCGCTGAAATGTTAGTTATCAGTAAACTAGCCTCGGATTTACCTCAAGCACGTGCGAAACTTCAAGCTGTGTTAGATAATGGTCAAGCTGCAGAACGTTTTGGTAAAATGGTTGCAGGTCTTGGTGGTCCAACTGATTTTATCGATAATTATGATAACTATCTTGATAAAGCAGAGATCATTAAACCTGTATTTGCTGAAACAACCGGTTTTGCAACTGCGATGGATACTCGTGGTTTAGGTATGGCTGTTGTGGGTATGGGCGGTGGTCGTCGTGTTGCCAGTGATAACATCGATTATGCGGTGGGATTATCAAATATGATTCGTCTTGGTGATGAAGTCTATGCCGATACTCCACTTGCGATGGTACATGCACGTACTGAAGCGCAATGGCAAGAAGCAGCGAAAGCGGTTCGAGCTAATATTACTGTTGCAGATACTACATCAGAAGCAACCCCAGAAGTATACCGTCGCATTGGCAAACAAGACGTATAACGGAGCAAACATGAAACGTTCAATTATTTTAGTTTTAGATTCTTTTGGTATCGGCGCAACAGAAGATGCGATTGATTTCGGTGATGTAGGTGCAAATACACTGGGTCATATTGCACAAGCATGTGCGCGTGGTGAAGCTGATAATGGTGATCGTAGCGGCGCTTTATACTTGCCTAACCTAACCAAATTAGGCTTAGTAAAAGCATGTGAAGAATCATGTGGTCATTTTCCTGAAGGTATGGATACTGACGTTGAAATCGTAGGTGCTTTTGGCCATGCGAAAGAAATTTCATCAGGAAAAGACACACCATCTGGTCACTGGGAAATTGCGGGTGTGCCAGTATTGTTTGATTGGGGCTACTTTAGCGATAAAACCAATAGTTTCCCTAAAGAGCTAACGGATCGTATTCTTGCTCGTGCAGGTCTAGACGGTTACTTAGGTAACTGCCATGCATCAGGTACTCAAGTACTGGATGATTTGGGCGAAGAGCACATGCGAACAGGTAAACCCATTTTCTATACATCAGCAGACTCTGTATTCCAAATTGCATGTCATGAAGAAACTTACGGTCTTGATAGGTTAATGGAACTTTGTCATATCGTTCGTGAAGAACTAGAAGATTATAATATTGGTCGTGTTATTGCGCGCCCATTTATTGGTGCGGGCAAAGGTCAATTTGAGCGTACTGGTAACCGTCGTGACTTATCGCTTGAGCCACCTGCAACAACTATTTTGCAAAAGTTAGTTGAAGAAAAGCAAGGTGAAGTTATTTCTATCGGTAAGATCTCTGATATCTATGCTGGTTGTGGTATTTCTCGCAAAGTAAAAGCAACCGGTATTCCTGCACTGTTTGATGCAACGTTAGCACAAATTGAAGTTGCTGGTGATAACAGCATCGTATTTACTAACTTTGTTGATTTTGACTCAGCTTATGGTCACCGTCGTAATGTTGCAGGTTATGCCGCAGCACTAGAATATTTTGACCGTCGTTTACCTGAAATTTTAGCCTTGCTAAAAGAAGACGATGTGTTAATTATTACTGCTGACCATGGTTGTGATCCAACATGGCCGGGTACTGATCACACACGTGAGCATATTCCAGTGATCGTTACAGGACCAAAAGTTCAGGCTGGCTCATTAGGTCGCCGTGAAACATTTGCTGATATTGGTCAAAGCTTAGCAACACATTTTGGTACATCTGATATGGATTATGGAAAATCGTTTCTATAAAACATAATTAGCTACCATTATCTTGATCATCAAGGCGAGGAATGATTGGATTAATCGCCTTGATTAGTATAAAAATGGACATATTTGTACGATAACGATCGTCATCAGATCGATATTAAACGGTTATTGGTAATCAGTTGTGCGGAGTGTCAATAGACATTAGTACCATTGATTATTGATTCAATTAACAGAAAGGATATAACGATGGCTACTCCACATATTAATGCTGAAATGGGCGATTTTGCAGATGTAGTACTAATGCCGGGTGATCCACTACGTGCTAAGTTCATTGCTGAAACATTTCTAGAGAATGTAACAGAAGTATGTAACGTGCGTGGCATGCTTGGTTTTACTGGTACTTACAAAGGTCGTAAGATCTCTGTTATGGGCCACGGTATGGGTATCCCTTCTTGTTCTATCTACGCGACAGAGTTAATTAAAGACTTTGGCGTGAAGAAAATTATCCGTGTTGGTAGTTGTGGTGCTGTACGTGATGACGTTAAATTGCGCGATGTTGTTATCGGTATGGGCGCATCAACAGATTCTAAAGTAAACCGTATCCGTTTTGGTGGTCATGATTTCGCAGCTATTGCTGATTTTGGTATGGTACAAAATGCAGTAGATGCAGCAAAAGCAAAAGGTATTCCTGTTAAAGTTGGTAATATTTTCTCTGCTGATTTGTTCTACAATCCTGATTTTGATTTCTTCAAAACAATGGATAAATACGGCATTGTTGGCGTTGAAATGGAAGCGGCGGGTATCTACGGCGTTGCGGCAGAGTTTGGTGCTAAGGCACTGACTATTTGTACTGTTTCTGACCATATTCTACGTGGTGAAGCAACAACATCTGAAGAGCGTCAATTAACGTTTAATGAAATGATTGAAATTGCACTAGAATCAGTATTACTTGGTGACGCTGAGTAATCGATCAGGTAATTGATATTTTATATTAGTATCAATAAACATTAAAAAAAGCGGTAATAGTCTACACTATTACCGCTTTTTTATACGCTAAGATCATCTTATTGGTGATGATGATGCAAGAACGGAAAACTACTCTGATAACGTTGGCGACTAAAAACAACCGCCAATAAAACACCAAGAATCAGTGCTGCAATAATGAGTCCGCGAATGATTGCTGTCATCGTGGCTATTTTCTCAATTGCATGCGTCAACAATTTATCGTGTTCCAGCGTAATACGCATAAATCCAACAATATGACCGTTATTTAATACCGGTTCGGCTATTTGTTGGCGACCAATACTTGCCATTGCCAATGGGGTCGACAGTCCGGTTAGTTGCTCTAATGGCAATGCGGCTTTTGTTTTCGCAAGTGCCACTCCTTCAAGGTTATAGATTGTTGCATCTAAAATGAGCGGCTCAGTCGCCAAATTATTGACTAATAATTGCAGTTGGCGCTGATCTTTATTTTTAATATCAGTTGCTGCATTTTTAGCGGCTTGGCGAACAATAATTTGCGATAAAGTTTGAGTTTGCTCACTCAGCATTTGGTAGTTTTGTTGGCTAAGTATCGCGCCATATTGAAGTATGCCAATAGATGTTAATAGGCATACAAACAAGATCATGGCTTTTTGCAGCCGCTGACGTTGCCATCGCTTAGTGTTCCATTGGATCATTCATATCATCCGATTTTTTTGATTATGATTATTCTACACTAAAATAATAACGGATGATTATTTCCCCTAGAGTGAAGTGTTAAAGTTTATTAACAAATAATGCGTGTTAATAAATAGTCAATTAAATCAACATTAAGTTAATGATTATATATAAATAAAGGCATTTTATGTGATTGTTGATATAACACTAATTTTACAATTAGCCTTGCTCTTCAAGCATACAATCGTTAGGTTTATAGTAATTAAATTGTAAAGGATGACACAATGGACGTTGTAAACGTACTCAAAATCAACAAACACCCAACCTTGTTTAAACGCTTTCCAGAAATATTATCTGTAACCAATACCAGTAAACGCCAAGCAAATTGGTTGGTCTATGGTAAACAGATTACCACGGATAATATTGATGCAATTAATGGTGTGGCTTTGAGTGCTATTGAAATTGTAGCGGCATGGAAAGTCGGATCGTATGATGCAATTTTGATTGCCAGTGAACTAACATTAGAACAGCAACAAGCAGTATTAGAACAGCAATTAGATATCGCTTATGTGAGTGATATTCCTGATTTATCAATGCCAGGGATTGTGGTGTTAGATATGGATTCAACCGCCATTGAAATTGAGTGTATAGATGAGATCGCTAAATTAGCCGGTGTTGGTGAAGAGGTTGCTGCGGTTACTGAGCGTGCGATGCTGGGTGAGTTAGATTTTGAACAAAGTTTACGTCAACGAGTCGCAACGTTAGCTGGAGCTGATGAAGCTATTTTAACGCAAGTACGTGATAGATTGCCGTTAATGCCTGAGTTGCCGCAACTTATTGCCACTTTGTATCATTATGGCTGGCAAGTCGCGATAGCTTCTGGCGGTTTTACCTATTTTTCTGATCATCTTCAGCAACAATTTAATTTGGTATCAGCAACCTCAAATACGTTGGAAATTATTGATGGTAAGTTAACGGGCAAGGTGATTGGCAAAGTGGTTGATGCCAAAGCCAAAGCAGAAATATTATTGGCATTAGCTGAAGAGTTTGATATCGAACCGCATAATACCGTTGCTGTTGGTGATGGGGCCAATGATTTAGTGATGATGGATGTTGCAGGATTAGGCATTGCATATCATGCGAAACCTAAAGTTGAGCCACAGGCTGATGTGGCAATTCGTCATGCTGATTTAGGTGCAATTATTTGTATTCTATCAGCGTCGTTAGCCGAGCAACGTTTAGCATGGTAGTTGTGTATGCAGTGATACGCTGTTTCGATTAATGATTCGCTCACTAAGCCGCACCTGAGAATGGTGCGGATTGATGGTTAACGTTAATGGATTTCAAGACGTATTAATACTTCATCTGTAATATCGAAAATTTCGCCACAGCCCATTAACGATGTAAATTCTATTTCTAATACTCGTGCTCGATGAAGCGATAAACGCGCTAATTTACTGAGTTTTTCACCTATTAATCCGGTTAATGGGTTTAATAATGGTAGCGCAGTAATGCGTAATGCGAATAAATCCCCTTGCTGACGTGCTTGCTGTATATAAGCTCGTTGGGATGCAAGATCCTCAAAATCCCTGCGCAGTTTAGTCTCAATCTTATGCCGTTGATTCTCGTGATACTCAACGGCTAAATATAATTCATGAATAAAAGGTTGTTGTGGTTTATCCCGCGGTCGCATTGGATCGGCCAACATCTCTTTTACTCGTTGTTTGAAAATAATATCAAGATCTAAGCGATCATTATTACTTAGTTGATGCAATATGCTCGCGAGTGATGATAATGGGAAATTGGATCCAACCGCTTTTACCTTTATTTTATGATCTACTTTTTCAGCAAAATACGGCAGGCTGTGAAGGCGAGTTAATAACATTTGATGCATTGTTAGTAGCATCGCGGGGGATGGTTGCGGTTCTTTGCAAAGGGCTAAATTTTCAATATTAGATGCAATTAAAGTACGTAGAAATTGTCCACCTAATAAGCCATCTTCATTTTCAATTGTGATTAATTGAATATTTTTACCACTTGGGCTAGTGCGAATGACCTGATAAGGCATTTTTTTTAGAATATCGTTTTTAGTGGCACGTGCTAGTTGGGAGAATGCAATTAGCACGGTATCGCCTTGTTTACATCGTAGTGGTTGATCTAAATTAATATTGAGTCCACGACTTGAAAAATCAATTGAATAGCCACTGATTCTGTGTTGATTCTGTTGTAATTCAATGGCAGTTTTATAATTAAATCGAGATTCACTGCGTAGCGGTTTAGGATCAAAATGAATCGCCTCAGCTTGGCTAATGGGATTGCGAGGATGACGAAATTGATTTAACGCTTGGGCGGATAAGGTTGAGGTCATGCCACAAAGATAGTCTGGTTGTACTTCGTGGTGGGTTAAATCTTGTAACGTACCGATGTGTGATAAATCTTGGCAATAAGGCATCATCTCTGGTGTCAGTTGCGCCAATGCTTGAGTATCATTTTGCAGCAATGGATAAATCGTTAAGCGCATAACTCGCCAACTTTCACGTTTAGCCCCTATTTGCCAAAATAATAAGCGCTGCTGACGCGTCATTTCAGGCAGTGCTGCTGAATAAAAATAGCGCTGACCTTGATGCTCATGAAAGAAGCTATAAATTAAGGTACTGGTGTGCGATATACCACTTAATTCAAGGTTCTTAATTCGTGATGCTGATAACAGATGATTAATTACGGATTGATTGCGTTCATCATGCCAATATTGCCATTGATGCTGATTATGATCCGTTAACAAGCTGTATTTTAGATTTTCTCCAGCAAAAAATAACGGCATTGTTACCGTGTGCTTTAGATAGCAGTGTTCATAACCTTGGGTACGTAACTGAATGATTTTATCATCGTGGTTATTACGACTTAATGATTGATGTTGGTCGTGTTTAATCATTGCCTGTAAAGCAGAATGATCCGTTAATGCCAGTAAACGCAACCATTTGATACTGTCGTTATCTTGAATATCATCAATACCTAAAATGCGGTAAGGGTGACGTTGATTAAGTTGTTGATCTTGGTATTGTTGTGCCAATTGTGGAAAGGATGCAGTAATTGTTTGACCTAATTGATAGTCAAACGCTGCCGGCACTTTACACCTCGCCCCTGAAGGTGAAAGATCAACGGTTGTCGCTAAGATTTGCTGCGCGTTAGGTAGTGTTAATGCTATTGGCGTTGCAATACTGAGCCGTTTCTCTTCGCGACTAAGATAATATCCAAATCGAATCAGTTGCGCCTGAAATAAGCTATATTGGGCATTTGTTGTTGCGGCATCAGGCGGTGATATTTTTTGCTGGTGGTGAAGAATACGAAAATTATTATGGGTATTGATTAATTCTTCATATAAGCCATTACAATATTGATCCGCAAATATTGCTTTGCGACGATGATAAAGATTGATCGCGACATCATCAAGCCAATGATTATGATCGTTAAACGTATATTGTCGACACTGGCCTTTAACGCGCCCTCGTAGATCAATGATCTTATTACAAGGGGTCATTAAACGATTGATTTCCATTTTTATTTGTAGCCGTACCGGACCCGTTTCATGCTGAGTCAGTAACTGGAACACGGCTTCAAAATCAGGCTGGTTATAGATTGGCAATAATTGCTCAATCAGTGCTTTATAATCGTCGAGATGCATGGCTTGGATCTATTGATGAATGGACTAGTTGTATCATCGACCAACAGCGTAAAAAATTTAGCGTTAACTGACATATATTTGTCGTTATTCGATAGTTTCTTGACACTACTATGATTAGTGGCTGTGAAGAATAAGAGATATAGGATTTAGAATGGCAAAAGCAGCAAAACGAGCTTATGTATGTAGTGATTGTGGAATGGACTTTGCGCGTTGGCAAGGTCAATGTTCTGGGTGTAAATCATGGAATACGATCACTGAATTTACTATTCCAAATACTAAAACTGGCGTGGCAACTTCAGCGCGTTCAAGTTTATCGGGATATGCAGGTATTGCCGGCGGTGGTTCTAAAAAATTGCATGAAGTTGAAGCGGTTGATGCTCAAAAAATGCTAACAGGCATTGGAGAGTTAGATCGTGTATTGTGCGGTGGATTAACCACTGGCTCAGTGAATATTATTTCAGGTGATCCTGGTGCAGGTAAAACGACATTATTGTCGGATTTAGTGGCACGAATGTCGAAATTAATGCCATCACTTTACTGTACTGCGGAAGAATCGTTATCGCAGTTTAAAAACCGTGTAAATCGACTTAAATTAGACTGTAATGAAGATAATTTGTATTTAATGGCAGAAACCAGTGTTGAAGCTATTATTGCCGAATTAGATGCAAAACAGATCAAGTTTGCGGTTATTGACTCGATTCAAGCGGTATCAACTGACTTAGCCAATGGGAGTCCGGGGTCGCCGTCACAAGTAAAAACCGCAGCACAATCACTGACGCAATATTGCAAACAAAATAATGTCACCATGTTCTTAATTGCGCATGTGAATAAAAATAATGAAATTGCAGGTCCACAGACATTGGTACATATCGTCGATGCGTTACTGCATATTGACACCAATGATGGTCAAGTTCGAACCTTACGTGCCAATAAAAACCGTTTTGGTGATGTCGATACCGTTGGTATTTTTCGAATGACCGAGCGCGGCATGCTCAGTGTTGATAACCCGAGTGAGATTTTCTTATCGGGGTCAACCACTGAATCATCAGGCTCTGCAATTACTTGTATTCGTAAAGGTAATCGGAATATTTTACTTGAGATCCAATGTTTAACTACCGAAACTGAAGGGGAGTTTCCGCAACGGGTTTGTGTCGGTTTAAATATGAATCGAATTAAAATGCTGACGGGGATTTTACGTAAGCATGCTAAAACTAAAATATTCCATGATACTTTTTTCAATATTGTTGGTGGCTTAAAGATTGATGAATCAGAAACCTGTATTGATTTGGCATTAGTGGCAGCATTATTAAGTAGCTTAAACGAGTTTGTAGTGCCACGCACAACCTGCATTATGGGTGAGTTAAGTCTAAATGGTGATGTGCGTCCGATAGACAGTGGTGTGCCACGAGTAAAAGAAGCCGCTCAGCATGGCTTTACGGAAATCTTTATTCCTTATCGTAACTACCATAAATCAATGGAAGGGTTAGGTGCAAAAATTGTCGCAGTCAAAACAATTCATGAGTTAATTGAGCTGATTAACTAATCTTAATAGTGTCAATTAACCGGTAATAAAAAGGCCAACCATCAATAATGTGGGTGGCCTTTTTTAAAATGAGAAAGAGGCTAGTGAGTGCAGGTCTTATTTAAAGCTCAACGTGGTTTTGAGGTGGCTTGGTATGATTGACCGTTGTCATTCCCATGTTCTGATTTTCATCGCCGGTTAATTGCACCTGCATCGCCACCATACCATTGATGGTATTTAATAATGATGCCCATTGAACGTTCTTTTCTTGTTTAAACAGCGCGTCAAAATTTTCAATATTCCATTTCACAAATGGACGTGGGTTAAGCGGCTTGCCTAAAAAGCGAATTTCGTAATGTAAATGGGGACCGGTAGATAGCCCTGAATTACCTGTCCAACCAATAAGTTGACCTTTTTTAACAAACTCACCCTGTTTAACTTTAAATTTACTCATGTGCGAGTAGGTCGAAATAAATCCCATGGTGTGATTAAGGGTTAATTGATTACCATAGCCATAATTACTGCTACGAGCGCGTTCAATAACAGCATCAGCAGGAGCATAAATGGGAGTGCCAATTTTAGCTGCAAAATCAAGACCATCATGACGTTTGCGTTTTTTAGTTATTGGATGAACACGTGAGCCAAAGTCGGAGGTTAATTGTGCATTAGGGGTTGGAGCGCCGTTAGGAATTAATTGAAATAATGTAGCTCTAACTGCTGAATTAATCGCGGCGGTATCAACCCGTTGAGTTATGGTTTGGTTATTCTCTGATGGCTCAATACCAAGTACGGTTTCCATATCATCAATCCGTTGATTAAGCGCAACTAATGATTTTTTCTTATCCGCTAATGCTTGATTGAGATTGTGGTTCATCGCGGTTTCTTCAGAAAGCGATGCACTTAATGCTAATGCTTGAGCGCCTAGTTTTTGAGCTTTGATTTGTGAGATTTTAGCATTTTGATAAAGGTGAAACATTGAATAGCTACCGTAACTAAACAGACCACACACAACAATGATGATAACTGTACGATAATGCTGTAGTAACAAGTGCAAAGATTTGGTCTGAAATGATGATTTTGGTACTGGTGGTTCTAAATGAGGCATAATTTATAGCTATTATCGATAAATAATAAGCTACTCAGTCTATGTTTTCATTTTCATTATTGCTAGTTATCACGTCACAAAAATGAGGCTATATTGTATCTATTAATGAATAATTAATTAAACTAATTGATTTAAAAGGTTATTTTATTTTGATAAAAAGAGCTGTAGAAACAGCTCTTTTATAGAATGCTATGAATTATTTAGTGATACGTTTGTACTTGATACGGTGAGGATCAGCAGCATCAGCCCCTAAGGTTTTCTTCAACCAATCAGTATATTCAGTAAAGTTACCTTCAAAGAAGCTCACTTTACCTTCATCTCGATAATCAAGAATATGTGTTGCTACACGGTCTAAGAACCAACGGTCATGCGAGATAACCATGGCACAACCTGGGAACTCAAGTAACGCTTCTTCTAATGCACGCAATGTTTCAACATCAAGGTCGTTAGTTGGCTCATCGAGAAGTAATACGTTACCGCCGGCTTTTAGCAGTTTCGCTAAGTGAACACGGTTACGCTCACCGCCTGATAAATCGCCGATGCGTTTTTGATGATCACTGCCTTTAAAGTTAAAGCGTGAAACATACGCACGAGCAGGGATCTCAAAGTTGTTGATTCTAAGAATATCAGCGCCTTCAGAGATTTCTTGGTAAACCGTATTGTTATCGTTCATGCTATCGCGGAACTGATCAACCGATGCTAGTTTTACTGTCTCACCCAGTTCAATGGTGCCAGAATCAGGTTGCTCTGCACCACTTAACATTTTAAATAGCGTTGATTTACCTGCACCGTTAGCACCGATAATACCGACGATAGCACCTTTAGGCATACTGAAAGATAAATCATCAATCAGAACGCGATCACCAAACGATTTAGTTAGGTTTTTAACTTCAATGACTTTATCGCCTAAACGCTCACCTGGTGGAATGAATAGCTCATTAGTTTCATTACGTTTTTGGTGATCGGTGGTGTTAAGCTCTTCAAAACGCGCCATACGTGCTTTTGATTTTGCCTGACGACCTTTCGGGTTTTGACGTACCCATTCAAGCTCTTTCTCAATGGTTTTCTGCAAAGCTCGTTCTTGAGATGATTCTTGTTTTAGACGTGCATCTTTTTGCTCAAGCCATGAGGTGTAGTTGCCTTGCCATGGAATACCTTCACCACGGTCAAGTTCTAAAATCCAGCCCGCAGCGTTATCAAGGAAGTAACGGTCGTGGGTAATAGCGACCACAGTACCACTGTAATCCACCAAGAAGTGCTCTAGCCACGCCACTGATTCAGCATCTAAGTGGTTGGTAGGTTCATCAAGTAGTAGCATGTCGGGTTTATCAAGTAATAAACGACAAATAGCCACCCGACGACGCTCACCACCCGATAGGTTTTTAACGACAGCATCCCAATCAGGTAGACGTAAAGCATCTGCCGCACGCTCAAGTTGCATCCCTAAGTTGTGGCCATCTTTAGTTTCAATTAATGATTCTAAATCGCCTTGTTCTTTTGCGAGTGCATCAAAATCAGCATCAGGTTCAGCGTAAGCGGCATAAACTTGATCAAGACGAATCAGTGCCTCTTTAACATCAGAAACCGATTCTTCAACAATTTCACGTACTGTTTTAGTTTCATCTAATACAGGTTCTTGAGGTAGATAACCGACTTTAAGGCCAGCTTGAGGACGCGCTTCACCTTCAATATCAGTATCAATGCCTGCCATAATACGCAGTAAGGTTGATTTACCTGAACCGTTAAGACCTAGAACACCAATTTTGGCACCAGGGAAAAAACTCAGTGAAATATCTTTTAAGATTTGACGCTTAGGTGGGACGATTTTGCCCACTCGCGACATGGTATAGACGTAATCAGCCATATCCGTGTGTGATCTCTACTCTAAAATAAAGGTTATATAGTACCTATAATCTCTAAAAGTTCACTCGAATTGTTGTTAATTCCGCGGCTGAGTAAGGTATTTTAGCGATAGAAAGAGATTGTTTATTATCATTGTTACTATCACAATCAGACTTTATAGGCATTACTGCCAATGAAGGTGAATGAGTGCTGATGAGTGAGCACTATTTTGCGGTTTTGTGGCTTTTTTTTGCTACTATTGAACAAGGATTGTACATGTTTTTGGGTGGTTTTTTGATATGGAGTTAATCGTGACGCGTCTATGTAGTTCTTCTCGTATTTTTTCATTGGCTTTGTTGACGGTCGGATTAACCAGCACGGTGACTGTTCAAGCTGCTTCTTTAGAGCAACAGCGTACATGGTATGAACAAGCGCAAACGGCTTTTTCAAATAATGATCTGGCTGTATTTCATCAAGAAAAAACCAAGTTAGGCGGATATCCACTTTATCCTTATTTAGAGTATCGTGAATTTAATGCTCAACTGGCAACTAAAAAACCGAGTCAAGTACAGGTATTTATTGATGAATATAAAATGTTGCCGTTCAGTCAGGCTATTAAAACACGTTATTTAAACCAATTGGTAAACACTGGGCGTTGGCATGATTTTTTAATGATTCAACCAGCGGTTCCACGCAAGACTGATCTTCAATGTGCGTTTTATTATGCCAAAGAGAAAACAGGTAACGCAGCATTAGCATGGCAAGGTGCTGAAAAATTATGGCAAACAGGTAATTCTTTACCTGCTGGATGTGATGATTTATTAGACAGTTGGAGTGCGGCGGGTAAACGAACCAATACCATGGTGCTCGATCGAATGGTATTGGCTTATGGCAAAGGTAATAAAAGCTTATTGAGCTATCTTGATAAGCTATTAACGGGTGATGCGCAGGCGACGGGTGATGCAGTACTTGCATTGTATGATCAACCGCAAAATGTGGGGGCGTTTGCTAAAAAAAGCAAAGTCACACCATTTAATCAGGCACTGACTCAAAAAGCCTATTTATTGTTAGCGCGCACTGATACGAAACAGGCGGTAACAGAATATGACCAAGTTGTGCGTGGGCAGCATTTTGATAAAGCAACCAAACAAAAATTGGCTGATGCTGTCGCTTCACGCTTAATGTCGACATCAGATTCAAGTTTAGCGCAATGGCGCGATAGTAAATTAGCGCAGAGTGATAATGCCAGTCTTTTAGAGCGTCGAGTGCGTAATGCTATTCGAGAGGCTAACTGGAAACAAACGCAATATTGGATTGATCACTTACCGAAGGAAGCACAACAGACACCACGTTGGACATTCTGGAAAGCAAAATTATTAGCGCAAAACGGCAAGAAAAAACAAGCGGATAAAATCTATACTTCATTATTAGGTGAGCGCGATTTTTACAGTGCGGCTGCTGCGACGATACTCAATAAGCCCATTGTGTATCCGCTAACTAAAGCACCCACATCGACCGCTTTATTAAAGCCTTATAAAACGAGTTTAGCGCGTGTTAAAGAGTTGATTGCACTTGATAAGGTGACTGCCGCTAATCGTGAATGGGGTTATTTGTTATCTAAAATCACCAATGTTGAAACCAAGCGTCAATTAGCTGTTTATGCCGAGAAACATCAATGGCATTACCTTGCTGTACAAGCCACTATTTCAGGTAAATTGTGGGATCATATGACATTACGATTCCCATTAGCGCACCAGTGGTTATTTGATTTCTTCAGTGAGCAACGCAATATTCCTGCATCAACCATGATGGCATTAGCAAGGCAAGAAAGTGCATTAAATATTCATGCGCGATCCCATGTTGGTGCGAGTGGCTTAATGCAACTTATGCCAGCAACCGCAGCAGAAACAGCGAAAAAGCTTGATTATAAATATAAAGGTAAACAAAGTTTATTTGATCCGAGTGTTAACATTCGTTTAGGCAGTGCGTATTTAGAAATGATGTTAAAGCG